>JAPKZO010000030.1:17969-73345 GCA_026393755.1 Acidobacteriota bacterium | reverse complement strand
CCGGCAGATCCGCGGGCACATCGTCGTCTTGTGGGACGGCGGAAATCCCCATCGAGGCAAGCTCGTACCGGAGCTGTGCGCGCGCACCACGAGGATGCACCTGCGACGCTTCCCGGCCTATGCGCCAGAGTTCAACCCCCACGAGGGCGTCTGGAAGTTGGCCAAGCAACGACTCGCGAATGGCCAGGCGCATGATCTCCCGGAGCTGATGGTCGCCGTGATCGACTCCTTGCAGACCATTCGTGCCCACCGTCGCAACCTCCGAGGCTGCATTACCCACTCGGCCCTTCCCCCTTTTTTGCGCTGACAGTGCCATTCTTTATGCAGCGGTCATTAGCTCGTTATGCGGAGCTTCAAAGAACGGGTCAGTTCTGGAGAACAGTGAAAGGTCAGCGCGTCGTTCGCTTTCTTGGTCTTACCCTGATGGATCGCCAGGATCAGCAGCCGCCGCTATTCGTGGTGCTGCTCGAGCAAGGCCAGCAAGGAGCGGTTCAACTTATCAGTCTCCTGCTCTTCGATGATCTGGTGGTCGACGGGCACCTGGTTGAGCAACGCCTTCGCACGCTCGTACGCCTTGCGACTTCCTGACGATGGTCTACCCATCAGAAAGATGATCGTGCCCAAGTCCGCCGCCTCGTGTAAGCCCACGGCCGTGCCGACCCACTGGGACGCCTTTCGCTGCAACGACTCAGCGCGCTTGAAGTCCATCGACAGCGGCTGAACAACATGCCAACGGCCGTTCTTCACGGCGTGATCGAAGTCAACCTTCACGCTCGACGTCGCGAATGACTTCCTCGTCATCTGGCCGGACACTACGTTGGACAGTTTGCCCACGCACTCCCTCCACACCTGACCGTCGTCGCGCCGCGGTCTCTCATCGGCATGGGCCTTCTGGGATTCGACCATCCGGTCGAACAACACGGTGATTTCGTGATCGAGATCGCTCGTGATGCCGTGTCGGGCCGGTGTAAACGACAGGGCTGCGCCGGTGTCGGGCATGAGCGTGGTCAACCACTCGACGAAGGACCGATCGCTTACGAAGAGCGGACTCTCCCGGAAGGTTCTTTCGGCAGCCCTGAAGACAATCACAATGTTGGCCACAGCCCTGCGAAATGTGAGCCCGTCGAATCCCGCGAACGCCTGCGACAGCCGCTCGTAGTGGGAGTCAACCAGGAGTCGAAGAAACCTGACCTGCTGGCTGTACACGACGACACCAATGTTGAGGCCTTCTCCCGCGCCGGGATCCGGCCCGTAGCGAAGAACGACGTACGAATAGGCATGTTTCGTCATGGCGACACCCCGAGAGTGGCGAAAACTTCCCGCTTGAACTCTAGCCAGTGAGCGAAGACGGCCTCGAAGTGGGCGTGGATTGCAGCACCAATGGCGTGCCACGCTGCTGAAATCGTACCACATGTGTTGGCAACCGCCCCGGCAGGAACGGATTCGAAGGGAGCAAACACGTCGCCCCATTTGACCTCGGAACCGTGCTCCTGCAAGGAGTGAAAGAACAGGTGCTTATTGGCGAAGGTCAGTCCGCTGATACGCCATGGATCCGACTTGAGTATCGCGAGTCTGAAACTGAACGCGTTTTCGAAATCGAACGGCACAATCCTGCCGTCGGCTCTGCCACAATTGGGACTTTCGGGTCGCCGGTCAGCGTTCTGGCTGATCATGTCAAACAGGTAGATCCTGGCAGCTTCCGTGACCTCATCCAGTGTCAGCCCCGGCGATGCGGGGAACACTTGCAGGTTGGGAACCAATTCAACGCCGACGGCCAAACCCGCGGATGGACTGACGCCACCTTGCTGCACATCCACAGCTATGGCGGCAAGAAATTCAGTCGAGATGTTTACCAGGCCAGCCATCGGCGCAGCCATCCCGAACAGCCTGGCTAACCTGCAGCCCAACAACTCCTGACATAGGGACGCCTCGTGTATCTCCGGCAATCCGAGTGCTTTCACAATGAACCTGACGCGCTCTTCACCCTTCTCGGCGTCTCGCGCACACTCCAACAGGAGCGGTTTGGTCCGCCCCTTCGGCTGGACCCTCTCGAATCGGACGGCCTCCCATGTCTCTTCCATATTCGCCGCCAATACTACGTCGGATCAGCCCGCCAGGCAGAGAAACGACTCGACGGCGCGGGCGGTTTGTCTCCCCGTTGGCCGCGTCAGATATGTCCCCCGAGATCGCCACGTTACAGCTTCCGTGGGTGTCATCATGGCATCTTCCTGGGACCGCGACGCTCCATCGCCGCTTGGACGCGGGCCGCGCTGTCCACCTCGGCGTCGGAGCGCTACGGCGAGACCTCGACGAAGCTCAACGAGCGAAGCCGGGGAGCCCGGCGATCCCAGGGATTCGTCCCTCCCTCCGCCCTCCATGGCCCTGACTCCAGACAGTTGACACCCGGGCCGCTTCTTGCTTCACTAGTCAGACGGGGGTGCCGTTCGCGGGGCATCCCGGGAGCACGTGTGGTTCCGGCTCGACGAGCGGACGGTTGCGGACCGCTCACCATCGGCCGGGACATGAGTACAGGCCCCTTCCTTTTTCTTCAGGCGGCATCGCGCCCATGTGGGGACGCGATGCTGCAGATCGCGAGATCACATGGCTGTCATCCGACCCTTCCGAGCCCTGAGGCCCGAGCCCTCGCTCGCCTCGCGCATCGCGGCCGTGCCGTACGATGTGGTCAACACCGAGGAAGCGCGCGCGCTCGCGTCAGGCAACGACCTCAGCTTCCTGCACGTCTCCCGCGCCGAGATCGATCTGCCTCCCGACACGAATCCGTACGCGGACATCGTGTATCGAACGGCTGCCGAGCGGTTCGCGCGCATGCGGCCGCACATGGTCGAGGAAGGCATTCCCGCCGTGTACTTCTACCGGCTGCGCATGGGATCCCATACGCAGACCGGCCTGGCGGCGTGCTATTCGGTCGATGAGTACGACGCGGAGCTGGTGAAGAAGCACGAGCGGACCAGGCGCGACAAGGAAGACGATCGCACGCGCCACATCACCGAACTGCGCGCCCAGACCGGCCCGGTGTTCCTGACCTACAGGGCATCGGCCGCGGTGGACGCCGTGGCTGCCCGCGTGGCTGCGACCGCGCCGCTCTACGACCTGGTGGCGCCCGATGGCATCAGCCACACAGTGTGGAAGGTGACCGGCGCCGACCTGACTCAGGTCGTCGAGGCATTTCGTGCGCTCCCGGCGGTCTACATCGCGGACGGGCATCATCGGGCAGCCAGCGCCGCCCGGGCGCGAAAGACGATCGGACGGGAGATCGGCCGCGACGGTGTCGTCGAGGCCGATTGGTTCCTCGCGGTGGCATTCCCAGACAACCAGACCCAGATCCTTCCGTACAACCGCACGGTCAAGGATCTCGCGGGTCTGACGCCCGACGCGTTTCTCCAGGCCGTCAAGGCGAGGTTTGCCGTGCGCGACGGCGGCCCGGCGACACCCGCGAAGAAGGGCGATGTGGCGATGCTCGTCGCCGGCAAGTGGTACACGCTCGATGTCGGCGCCCGCGCCGGATCCGATGTGATCAGCCGTCTCGATGTCAGCATCCTGCAGGAGCACCTGCTCGACCCGGTGCTGAAGGTCGCGGACGTGCGGACCGACAAGCGCATTGATTTTGTCGGCGGCATTCGCGGCACGGCCGAGCTCGAGAAACTTGTGGCCTCAGGCAAGGCGGCGGTGGCGTTTTCGCTGTTCCCGGTGAGCGTCACGGACTTGATGAGCATTGCCGACGCGGGCGGGATTATGCCGCCCAAGTCCACATGGTTCGAGCCGAAGCTGCGGGACGCGCTGCTGATTCACACGATATAGAAACCTGCCGTGGCCTTCATCCTGCGCAGTAACACGAGTTGTTCGTCACCCCGGCGGAAGCCCCGGGGCCCCCAACGCGGCTGCCGCGTCGGGGTGGCATACGGGGTCCAGAGAGGTACGCGATGAAAGTACTGATTGCCGACAAATTCGAGAAGAGCGGTCTCGATGCCCTGCAGGCGCTTGGCGTGGAGGTTCTCTATCAGCCGGATCTGAAAGACGCGGCGCTTGGCGAGGCGTTGGCCGCGACGAAAGCCGACGTGCTGGTCGTGCGGTCAACGAAAGTGCCCGAACCGATTCTCGAGGCGAGCGCTCTCTCGCTTGTCGTCCGCGCCGGGGCGGGCTTCGACACGATTGATGTCAAAGCGGCATCGCGACGAGGCATCTATGTATCCAACTGCCCAGGCCGCAACTCCATCGCTGTCGCGGAACTGGCCTTTGGCCTGATTCTGTCGCTCGATCGGCGCATTCCCGACAACGTGGCCGAGTTGCGCGCGGGCAAGTGGAACAAGAAGGAATTCTCGAAGGCGCGGGGCCTTCATGGCCGGACGCTCGGCCTGCTGGGCTTCGGCAGCATCGGGCAGGAGATGGCCAAGCGCGCCCAGGCCTTCGGGATGAAGCTGGCCATCTGGAGCGAGCTTGGCATCGAGGTCGGCAAGGATGGGCTGCCGGTCGACCTGCCGGTCCTCATGCGCCTCCGTCCTGCCGCTGGCGCCCCGATGGAGCCGAGCGTGCGCGTCTGCGAGACGCCGGCCGAAGTCGCCGCGCACTGCGACATCCTGAGCGTGCATCTCGCGCTCAACGACAAGACACGGGGCGTCGTCAACGCGGACGTGCTCGGCCAGTTGAAGCCCGGCTCGTTCTTCGTGAACACGGCGCGTGGCGAGGTGGTCGACTACAAGGCGCTCGAGGCCGCGGTCAAGGAGCGGAACCTGCACGTGGCGATCGACGTGTACGGCAAGGAACCGGCCACCCCGTCGGGCGACTTCCTCGATCCGCTGATACAGCTGCCCAACGTGTACGGCACGCACCATATCGGGGCGTCGACCGACCAGGCGCAGGAGGCGATTGCCGCCGAAACTGTGCACATCATCACGGTCTTCACGCAGACGGGCCGCGTCCCCAACGTGATCAACCTCGCCCGCAAGACGCCGGCGACGCATGTCCTGGTCGTCCGGCAGAAGGATCGCCCGGGCGTGCTGGCGCACGTGTTCGATTTGCTGCGCGAAGCCGGGCTCAATGTCGAGGAGACCGAAAACATCATCTTCGCCGACGCCGAGGCAGCCATCGCAAGGCTCAACGTCGACGGGGAGCCGCCGGCGGATGTGATCGCGCGGATCAAGGCGGGCAACCCTGACGTGCTGGACGTGCACGTGGTGGCAATAGGCTAAGTCTGCCGATTTACAGGTTCGGCGACGAACCTGTTCCATCGGGACTTAGTGCTGAGCGAGCGTTGTGACCCAATCATCTCGCGAGAATACGCAACCGTAATTACGAGTCGAAGCACTGACAAACGCGGCCCGCATAACACGCGGACCGGATCGTCTTCTGGAGGAAGCAATCATGGCGACAACAACAGCGCGTGTATTCAACTTCGCGGCCGGCCCGGCCGTCCTCCCGCTGCCGGTCCTCGAAGAGGCCCAGCGGGATCTGGTCAGCATGCCAGGCGTCGGGATGTCGATTCTCGAAATGAGCCATCGGGGCAAGTTCTTCGAGGGCGTGCTCCAGCAGACCGAAGCCGACATCCGCAAGCTTGCGGGCGTGCCGGACGACTACAAGGTGCTCTTTCTGCCCGGCGGCGCGAGCCTGCAGTTCTCCATGGTGCCGCTCAACTTCCTGCCCCGCGACGGATCGGCCGACTACATCGTCACCGGCGCGTGGTCACAGAAATCCGTGAAGGAAGCGAAGAAAGTCGCCGGCGTCAAGATTGCCTACACGGGCGAGGCCACAAAGTTCAACCACGTGCCGGCACAGAGCGAGCTCAAGCTCGATCCCGCCGCCGCGTTCGTGTCGTTCACGTCGAACGAGACCATTCACGGCGTCGAATTCAAGTACGTTCCCGAGACGGGAAGCGTGCCACTGGTGTGCGACACGTCGTCCGACATGTTCAGCCGCCCGATCGATGTGCCCAGGCACACGTTGATCTACGCCGGCGCTCAGAAGAACATCGGGCCCGCCGGCGTGGTGGTCGTCATCGTCAAGGACGAGTGGCTCAAGAAGCGCGTCGACGACCCCAGGCTGCCGACGATGCTGAACTATGCGATCCACGCGGACAACACGTCGATGTACAACACGCCGCCGTGTTTCGCCATCTACATCATGGGGCTCGTGATGAAGTGGCTGCTGTCGATTGGCGGCCTGCCCGGCATCCACGCGATCAACGAGCGGAAGGCGGCCAGGCTCTACGCCGAGATCGATCGGACCGGCTACTACAAGGGTCACGCCCAGAAGGACTGCCGGTCGCTCATGAACGTGACGTTCAGGCTTCCGAACGAGGAACTCGAGGCGAAGTTCGCCAAGGAAGCGAAGGCGGCCGGGCTCGACGGCCTCAAGGGCCACCGGTCGGTCGGCGGCATGCGCGCGTCGATCTACAACGCGTTTCCCGAGGCAGGCGTCACCGCCCTCGTCCAGTTCATGCAGGAGTTCGAGAAGAAGAATGGATAGGGTCCTGTAGGGGCGCGATTCATCGCGCCCGCATCAGAAGCAGGAAGCCCGAATGAAGGCGTAGGGGCACGGCATGCCGTGCCCTTGCGACGCGGACGAAGATGATGGCGCGAGATTTGGCATGAACAAGCGGCGAACCTGCGTGGCGTGGTTGTGTCTCGCGTTTGTCTGGATCAGCGCGCCGGCATATGCGATTGATGGGCGTGTCATCGATGCCCGGACCGGTCAGCCGATTGCCCGGGCCGAAGTGACCATTCTCGGGCGCCCTGGCACCGTTTACACGGACGCCGACGGCCGCTTTTCCTGGAAACCGGACCCGACTCCACCATTCGAAGTTCTGGTCATTCTGCCCGGCGAGCGTTTCACCAAACCCGTTTTGATCGAGAAGATTCCAACTGACGGGAAGCTCGACATCCGGATTTCGGCGATTGTTGACGAGACCGTCACGGTAACCGCCGGCGCCGCGCCCGACATAGAAACCACGCTGGCCAGTGCCACCGCGTTTCTGCCATCGCAAGAGATCCAGAACCGTCAACCCGCCAACCTGACACAGGCCCTGGAAAGCGTGGCCGGTGTATCGACCGTCTCCGAGGGTCATGCCGCCGTTCCGGCGATTCGCGGCATGGCGCGTGGGCGGACGCTGATTATGATCGACGGCGCGCGCGTCACCAGCGACCGACGGGTCGGGCCGAGCGCGACGTTTCTCGACCCGTTTGTGCTCGATGGCATCGAGGTCGCCAGAGGGCCGGGGTCTGTGGCGTATGGGTCCGACGCGTTCGGAGGTGTGATTCACGCCCGTACGCGCCGCATCGATCCCGCGTCACCCCTGGCTGCCCGCGTGGTGGGCGCGCTGGGCGCGGGCTCGCCGCAGCAGCGAATTGGCGCTGAGATCTCCAAAGGGCTCGGCAAGGGCGGCCTGACATTCCAGGCCCATTACCGCGACTTCGACGACTACCGGAGCCCAGCTGGCGAAATCTACAACTCCGGCGCGACCGACCGCGGGTTCCTGGCGCGTGGAGAGTACGAAATCGGGAAGGGAATCCTCGGGGCGGCGTGGCAGAGCGACTTCGGCACCGATGTAGGCCGCCCGCGCAACAACTCGACGACGGTGCGGTTCTATTATCCCGTTGAGGATTCGCATCGCTTCACGGGGACCTACGATCTCCGAAAGGTCGGCGGCTTTGAGCGTATCTCGATCAACACCTTCGTGGGCAGCTACCGCCAGGTGACCGATCAGGATCGGTTTGCGACGGCCACCCGCGGGCGGACGCTGGAGAGGGCCGATTATCAGGCGAAAGACTTCCAGGTCCGCGCGTCCGGCGAGCGCCTGTTCAGCCCCGCGCGATTCGAAGCCGGCGTCGATGTAAACGGGCGGTTCGATGTCCACGCCGTCGACACCGTCACCAACTACACCGTGGCCGGCGACGTCGCGAGCGACGTGGAGAATGTCTCGATCGCGGCGGCGCGACGGACCAACGGCGGGACATACGCGACCGTTGAGGCGGCGTTGGGCCCGAAGGTCACCGCGGCCGCCGGCGTCAGGGGTGACTACGTGACGTCGCGGAACCTCGGGGGCTACTTCGGAGACCACGCCACCTCGCGCGGCGCGTTGTCTGGCAGCGGGTCGCTGAGCATCGGCCCCTGGGCCGGCGTCACCTTCACGGGCCAGGTCGGCAGCGGTTTCCGCGATCCGACCGTGTCTGACCGCTACTACCGCGGCCCGACCGGCCGGGGATTCATCACGGGCAACCCCGATCTCGATCCGGAGCGCAGCATCCAGTTCGACGGAGGAATCCGGTACACGGCGTCCCGCATCCGGCTGGGCCTGTTCGGGTTCCAGTACCGCATCACCGACCTGATCGAGCGGTACCAGACCGCGACAGACTTCTTCTTCTTCCGCAACCGCGGCCGAGCCCGCATCCGCGGGATCGAAGTCGAGGCTCAGGCCAGGCTCGGGTGGCAGATGTCGCTCGAAGTTACCGGGACGGTGACGCGGGGCCTGGCCCTTGACGACAGCACGGCGCTGGACGACGTGCCGCCGGCAACGTTCACACTGGGCCTGCGGCGGCCCGTGTCGTCGCGGGGATTCGTGCACGTGCGGGGCGCTTTTTATGGCGTGGACGACCGGCCGGGCCCGACCGAGGTGCGCATGCCGGGCTACACGCTCGTGGATGTGATCGGCGGCGTCACGCTGACGAAGCGGATCGATCTCAATCTAAACGTGCGCAACCTGCTCGACCAGCAGTACCCCGTGAGCCCCGACTCGCGCGCAATCCCGGCGCCAGGTATCAGCGCCGTGCTGACCGCGACCGCCCGATTCTAGTGTTGGACCCCGACAGAAGAAGGGGGCCAGCGCCATGCCGGCCCCTTCATGATCTTCGGCGACCCGGCGACCCGGCGGGACGGTCGTCGGTCGACTGGCGGATCCAGTCAGGGCACGGCATGCCGCGCCCCTACGGGGACCGCGAGATACGAACGCGCGCCGTGCCCCTGCGGCGGCGCAGACTCAGCGCTTCCGTTTCTTGAGAAACGGTTTCAATACATCCATCAGGTCGGGTTTGCCGATTTCCTGCAGCTCGTAGCGCACCCGCACGGTCGGCTTTCTGATCGTAATGAGGCGGTTCAGATCAATCGGCGTGCCGATGATGACCGTGTCGCAGGGCACCTTGTTGATCGTCGTTTCGAGATCCTTGACCTGCTTGTCGCCGTAGCCCATCGCGGGCAGCAAGGTGCCAATCCCCGGGTACTTCTTGAACGTGGCCGTAATGGTCCCCACGGTCCAGGGTCGCGGGTCCACAATCTCTGCGGCACCGAACTTACCCGCCGCCACCACCCCCGCGCCAAACTTCATCTCGCCGTGCGTCAGTGTCGGGCCGTCCTCAACGACGAGGACGCGCTTGCCCGTGATGCGCTCGGCGTGATCGACAACGATGGGGGACGCCGCCTCGATGATGAGGGCCCGGCCGTTGACCCGGCGGATGTTCTGCCGCAGCCGGTTGATGGCGTCCAAATCGGCGGTGTCCACCTTGTTGATGATGACGACATCCGCGATTCGCAGGTTGGTTTCGCTCGGATGATAGAGCAACTCGTTGCCGACCCGCAGCGGATCGGCAACAACGATGTGCAGATCCGGTTTGTAGAAGGGCGTGTCGTTGTTCCCGCCGTCCCAGAGGATGACATCGGCCTCGGCCTGTGCCTGCGCGAGGATGTCGCCGTAGTCCACGCCGGCGTAAATGATGGTGCCGCCGACGATGTGCGGCTCGTACTCTTCGATTTCCTCAATCGTGCACTTGTGCTTCTTCAGATCGGCAATGGACCCGAAGCGCTGGACCCGCTGCTTCTCCAGATTCCCGTACGGCATCGGGTGTCTGATGGCGGCGACCTTCAGGCCGTGCTCCCGGAGGATGCCCGCGATGCGGCGAGTGGTCTGGCTCTTGCCGGATCCCGTGCGGACGGCGCACACGGAAATGACAGGCTTCCTGCTCTTGAGCATCGTCTCCGCCGCGCCCAGGATCTTGAAGCTGGCGCCGGCCGCGTTCGCGATCGATCCGCGCCCCATGACGTAGGCGTAAGGCACGTCGCTGTACGCGAAGACGACTTCGTTGACGTTGTGCTCGCGGATGATGGACTCGAGGTCCTTCTCGGCCAGAATCGGGATGCCCTTCGGATAGTGCTTGCCGGCGAGCGACGCGGGATAGCGACGGCCGTCAATATTTGGAATCTGCGTGGCGGTGAACGCGACGACCTCGTAACGAGCGTCGTTGCGGTAGACGACGTTGAAATTGTGGAAATCGCGCCCGGCGGCGCCCATGATGACGGTGCGGATACGTTTCATCGTTGTTAACCTTCAATAACCTTCTTGAGGCGGTCGAATGCCCAGTCGATTTCTTCGCGTGTGATGACCAGCGGCGGCGCCAGGCGGATAACGTGGTCGTGCGTTTCCTTGCAGAGCATGCCCTCTTCCATCAGGCGCTCGCAGTACGGGCGGGCGGCGACGGTCAACTCGACGCCAATCCACAGCCCGCGTCCGCGGACCTCCTTGATGATCGGGCTCTTGAGCGTGTGGAGCTTCCCGAGGAAATACGCGCCAAGTTCGGCGGACCGTTCGACCAGCTTCTCGTCGACCAGCACCCTGATGGCCGCGCGCGCCACCGCGCAGGCCAGCGGGTTGCCGCCAAACGTGCTGCCGTGATCGCCGGGCTTGAAGACCCCCAGTACTTCGCGCCGCGACAGGACCGCCGAGATCGGGTAGAAGCCGCCCGACAGGGCCTTGGCGATGATCACCATGTCGGGCTCAATCTCCTCCCACTGGTGTGCGAAGAGCTTGCCGGTGCGGCCGAGCCCGGACTGGATCTCGTCGGCAATCAACAGCACGTTGTGCCGCTTACAGAGGTCCGCGGCCTTCTTGAGGAACCCTGCGGGCGGCAGGACGATTCCGGATTCGCCCTGGATGGGCTCCACGAGGAACGCTGCTGTATTCGGCGTGATGGCCGCTTCGAGCGCCGCCGCGTCGCCATAAGGGACCGTGACGAATCCGGGCGTCAGCGGGCCGAAGCTCTCCTTGTACTGGGCCTCGGTCGAGAAGCTGATGATGCTGATCGTGCGCCCGTGGAAGTTACCCTGGCAGGTGATGATCTCGGCCTTGCCGGCCGGGATGCCCTTGACCGTGTAGCCCCACTTCCGCGCGGCCTTGAGCGCCGTCTCGACCGCCTCGGCGCCGGAGTTCATGGGCAGCGACATGTCCATGCCCGTGAGGTCGTGCAGTTCCTTGAAGAGCAGAGGAAGTTGATCGTTGCGGAATGCGCGCGACGTCAATGTGACGCGTTTTGCCTGCTCCAGCATCGCCTGCATGATGCGCGGGTGGCAGTGACCCTGGTTGACCGCCGAGTAGGCGGCCAGACAATCCAGGTAGCGCTTGCCGTCCACGTCGTACACCCATACCCCTTCGGCCCGCTCGATGACGACGTCGAGCGGATGGTAGTTGTGCGCGCCGTACTGCTCTTCGACATCGATAAATGCCTGACTGCGAGCGGTTGTTTTCTCCATAAAGCACCTCTGAAATACCGATCCATCGCGTGAAGGTCTGGCCCTGAGAGCAGCACCGCCGAGGAGCTGCGCCAGGGAGTGGCCCCGGATGTTCAACGTGCGAGGGCTAATGGTCTTCCGGCCGCTGGTTTCGGGGCGTCAGCATCAGTCGTCTCCTACTCCTGATCCCAGAGCAGCGTCAGCAGCGCCATCCTGACAACCAGGCCATTGGCCGCCTGCTTGAAATACAACGCCCTTGGGTCATCATCGACTTCCTTGGCGATCTCGACCGTCCGTGGCAGTGGATGCAGAATCATGGCATCCGGCTTCATCTTCCGCAGCAGCCTGGCGTCGATCGTGTAGCGGGAGAGCGCCGCGCGATCCGATACACGGTCCGGACGAATGCGTGTCTGGTAGATCACATCCACGTCGCCAGCGATCGAGTCGACGTCGTGGAGCATGCTGTACCAGACGTCGTGCTCGTCGAGGTGCGCCAGAATGTCCGGGCGCATCTGCAGCTCGGGCGGACTGACAAAGTAAATCTTGACCCGGTCGAACTTGCTCAAGAGATAGGCGAGCGACCGCGCGGTCCGGCCGCCGTCCAGCTCGCCGACAATCGCAATCGTCAGGCCGTCGAGCGACCGCCGCTCGCGGTAGATCGTATAGAGATCGAGCAGCGCCTGCGTCGGGTGCTGACCGCTGCTGCCGTCACCCGCGTTGATGATGGGCACGCTCGACACGCGTGCCGCCCGCCGCGCCCCGCCTTCTTCGGTGGGCCGCAGCACGATCACGTCGGAAAACGACGAGATGGTCCGAATCGTGTCTTCGAGCTGCTCCCCTTCAATCTCCGACGAAAACGCCCGCGCGTGCTCAGTCGACAGCACGCGGCCGCCGAGACGGCACATGGCGGCCTCGAACGAAAACCGTGTGCGCGTGGACGGCTCGTAGAAGAGCGACGCCATGATCTTGTCCGCATAATCGCGGGTGCCTCCCCGCGCGACCAGGCGCTCCATCTGGCGCGTCCGATCGAACAGCTCCATCAGGAGCGGGACGGTGAACTGCTGGGACTCGAGGACGTGTTCAAGCTTCATAAACACCTGCCTGCCGTCAGTTTCTCGCCCCTAACCTCGCACCACATGCGTCCCCGCGTCTCCCCGAACCGCATCGAGAAGCCGCTCGCCGGACGTGATGATTACTTCCTGCCCCCCGCTCCGCAGAAAACGGAGTGCCGATTCGACCTTGGGCCCCATGTTACCAGGCGGGAAATGTCCCTCCGCATGGTACCTGGCGAGCTCATCCGCGGTGACTCGACCGAGCGGTCTCTGATCGGCCTTCTTGTAGTTCAGGCAGACGCGTTCGGCATCCGTCGAGATGATGAACAGGTCCGACCGCAGCCGTGACGCCAGCAGCGCCGACGCCCGATCCTTGTCGATGACCGCCTCTATGCCACGCAACCCGCGCCCGACCCGTATCACGGGAATCCCGCCGCCGCCCACCGCGACCACCAGGACGCCGGTGTCAATCAGCCGCCGGATGACGTCCTCCTCGACGATTTCGATCGGCTCAGGCGACGGCACGACCCGCCGGTACCCTCGGGCCGCATCTTCGACGATGTGCCAGCCGAACTGCTGATGCCGAATCTCCGCTTCCCGCGCCGAGTAGAACGGACCGATGGGCTTGGTCGGCCGCTCCATGGCCGGATCGCCCGGCGACACCACAACCTGCGTCAGCACGGTCGCGACTGGCGTGGTCAAGCCCGCGTCGGCCAGTGCCCCTTGCAGCGATTGCTGCAGCAGGTATCCGATTTCCCCCTGGGTGGTCGCATCGCAGACATCGAGCGGGTGAGTATAGACGTGGTCGGCCGACCGCTCGGACCGCAGCAGCGCGGCGCCGACTTGCGGGCCGTTCCCGTGTGTGACGACGAGGTGAAAGCCCAGGCGGATGATCTGGACAATCGCTTCCGCCGTCCGTCGTGCGTTGGCGAATTGTTCCGCAATGGTGCCCTTCTCACCCGAGCGGATGAGCGAGTTCCCGCCGACGGCCACCACTGCGGTCTGAGCCACCCGGCACCTACTTCATCAGTTCGAGCATGATTGCCTTCTGCGCATGCAGGCGATTCTCGGCTTCCTGGAACACCACCGAGCGCGGCGAGTCGATGACCTCGTCGGTCACTTCATCCCCCCGATGCGCGGGCAGGCAGTGCATGAAGATGGCGTCCGGCTTGGCCTTGGCGAACAGCGACCCATTCACCTGATACGGCCGGAAGACCGCCTTGCGCGCGTAGGCCTCGGATTCCTGGCCCATACTTGCCCAGGTATCTGTGTACACGACGTCGGCATCCGCGACGGCTTCGGCCGGATCCTCGGTGATGAGGCAGGTCGATCCGGTCTTTGCGCCCTCGGTGCGCGTCCACGCCGTCACCTCGTGGGTCGGCTGGTAACCGGCAGGCGCGCCAATCGCGATGTGGACGCCGAACCGCGCGGCCGCGAACATCAGCGAGTTCGACACGTTGTTGCCATCGCCGACGTAGGCAAGCTTGAGCCCCGCGAGCGACCCCTTGATTTCAGTGATGGTCAGGAAATCCGCCATGGCCTGGCACGGATGGCTGAAGTCGGTGAGGCCGTTGATAATCGGGATGCTCGCATACTCCGCCATCTTGTCCACGATGTCGTGGCCGAAGGTCCGGATCATGATGCCCTGCACCATCCGCTCGAGATTCTTGGCGACGTCGTAGATCGACTCGCGCTTGCCCAGGTTGATCTCGGCGGGCGACAGGTAGACCGAGTACCCGCCCAACTGCTGGATGCCCACGTCGAAGCTCACGCGCGTCCGAAGCGAGGGTTTCTCGAAGATGAGGGCGAGCGTCTTGCCCTTGAGAGATTCGGCGAACCGGCCTGGGTCGGCCTTGATGTCGCGGGCGAGATCGAGCAGGTGCACCAGCTCGGTGCTGTCGAAATCGCGAATCGTCAGAAAGTCCTTCACGCGCATGGCATGTCTCCACGATGAACAGGCAATCGTCTTGTTCAGGTAGCCAGCGTGTCGGGCCGACAAGCCGTCTCGTCTCAGGAACGGCGACGGGGGACGGGCGAGGCGAGAGAAACCGGGGTCACACCCGGCACCCGGGGATTCTACCTTGAGGCAGGCTGCGAAGCCAAGTTAGCGGGCACCCTTCGACTCCGCTCAGGGCAGGCGGGCCCCGCGCCCCTACGGCCGCAAGCGTCGTCTGCGGCCACGGCGTGTCCGCCGAAGCCTAGCGCGAAGGCGGATGAATCGCGCCCCTACGCCCGGGGGCGCCTGCGACGGCGGCGGCGGCGCGGCGGCGGCCCGGATTCCGGCGCCTCCAGACCGACTTCACGGCGCCAGTAGGCCAGCAGATCGGGCGAATCAGAGTGGATGTCGAGCCACGTGAGCGCGTCGGCAAACGCGGCACGCTGGATGAACATCCGCCGCGCGTGGGGTGAGGATCGGCCTGGGTCCCGAAGCCGGCGCTGCATCATCAGCACCTGGTGGATCCGCTCGACATCCTTCCGCGCGAGCGGCAGCAGACCCAGACTCAGCCCGGGCTTGTCGCCAGCTTCGAGCCACGACGGCCACCCGGCCTGCGAGAAACCCAGGGGCACGATGAGGCTCCCGAGCAGCACCGGATTGGTCAGCGAGTCCGGACAGGCCGCCGAACGACGGCGGTACGCGTCGAGGCGATCGAGCGACGCCCACAGCGTGTCGCCGGCCTGCTCGTGCAGCGCCGGGCTGAGCGGTTCGAGCAATCCGACCCGCTTCAATGCCTCGAACGTCTGCCGGGCGCACCCGGTCCGCAGGATCTTGTAGTACTCATCCATCAACCTCGGCGGCGCCGCCTTCGCAATCTCGCCGCGATGATGGGCGATCGCCTCGAGAATGGGCCCGTCGATCTCAAATTCCAGCCGCGCCCCGAACGAAATCGCCCGCTGCATGCGCACCGGGTCTTCGCGGAACCGGTTCTCCGGAATCCCGATGCACTTGACGATGCGGGCGCGCAGGTCCCGCAACCCGCCCACATAGTCGATAATCGAGAAGGTGGCGATGTCGTAGAAGAGCGCGTTGATCGTGAAGTCGCGGCGGAACGCGTCTTCCTCGGCCGTCCCGAACGTGTTGTCCCGATGGATCAGGTGCTGATGATCGTCGGGCGCCGGCACGTCGCCGCTTTCAGCCGCCGCCTTCGCCTCGGCCATCTCAACGTCGGACACCTGGCGCCGGAACGTGGCGACCTCGATGACCTTCTTGCCGAACACGACATGGGCCAGCCGGAACCGGCGACCAATGATCCAGCAGTTTCTGAACAGCTTCTTGATCTGGTACGGATGCGCGTCGGTGCCGATGTCGAAATCTTTCGGCCGCCGCCCAAGCAGCAGATCCCGCACCCCGCCCCCGACCAGGTACGCGGAGAAACCAGCGTCCTTCAGGCGGTAGAGGACCTTCAGCGCGTCAGAATCAACATCCCGTCGCGAGAGCGTGTGCTGGTCGCGGGGGACAACGAGAGGTTCCACGGGCATCCATTATAGGGGTCACTGGGGACGGTTTCATAACCTGCGTGAACCACCCCTTCGATCCAACCAGAACGGGTTGTGAAACCGGTTCTAGGGTTTGGCGTCCTTCCAGTTGTCCCCGATTCCAACGTCCACCGTCAGGGGCACGGCCAACGAGGCCGCCGTTTCCATCAGGTCTTGCACCAGCGCCGCTATGTCGCTCGACTCCTCGCGCCGGACCTCGAAGACCAGTTCGTCGTGGACCGTCAGGATCATGCGCGGATACCGGCTGTCCGGAGCCGCCTGACGACTCGCGAGGGCGCCATCCACGTTAATCATGGCCCGTTTCATGATGTCGGCCGCCGTGCCCTGGATCGGCATGTTGACCGCGACCCGCTCAGCGGCGCTGCGGACCTGGCCGTTCTGGCTCGTCAATTCCGGCACCGGCCGCCGCCGGCCGAACAGGGTCTTGACCTCTCCCGACACGCGCGCCTCCTCGAGAGTGCGATCGAGAAACCGGCGCACGCCCGGGAATCCCGCGAAATAGGCGTCGATGAAGGCCTGCGCTGCCTGCTGCGTCACGCCGATGTCCTTGGCCAGCGTAAACGCCGTCTTGCCGTAGAGCAGGGCGTAGTTGATCATCTTCGCGACCGTGCGACGCTCCTTGCGGTCCTTGGTGCTGTCGGGTCCGAAGATCGCCTCTGCGGTCCGATCGTGAATATCCTCTCCGCGTTTGAAGGCCTCGATCAGCGCCTGATCGCCCGAAAGGTGTGCCAGCACCCGCAGCTCGATCTGGGAATAGTCGGCCGAGATCAGCACACAGCCGGGGTCGGCGATAAACGCCCGCCTGATCTCCCGCCCGAGTTCGGTGCGGACCGGGATGTTCTGCAGATTCGGGTCGCTGCTGCTCAGCCTCCCCGTCGCGGCGACGGCCTGATTGAAGCTGGTATGGACGCGCCCGGTGTCGGCGTGAACCAGCAGGGGGAGCGCATCGACATAGGTTCCCTTGAGTTTCTGCATGCTGCGCCACTCGAGGATAAGGCGCGGCAGTTCGTGCGTCAGCGCGAGTTCTTCCAACACGCCGCCCGCGGTCGAGGCCACCTTCGTCTTGCCGGTCTTCTTCCCCGCAGGCAGTTGCAGCCGCTCAAACAGGACCTCGGCCACTTGTCTTGGCGAGTTGATGTTGAACTCGCCGCCGCCCATCTCGAAGATCCGGAGACCGAGGGTCTGAAGATCCCGGCCAAGACGATTCGACAGCTCCGCGAGTGCGGCCGTATCAATCCTCACCCCGGTCTGTTCAATCTCGGCCAGGATGGAGACCAGCGGCAACTCCATCGTATCGTTCAGTTCGGTCAGCGAGTGGCGGACAAGCTGGGCTTGCAGCGGTTCAACCAGCCGGAGCGGCAGTTCGGCGCGTTCGCCGGCAAACGCCAGCGCCGCCGCCGCCGGCATGTCTGCGGCCCCGACCGTCTTGGCGCCCTTCCCGTAAGTGAGTTCCTCGCTCGAGGCCCGGACGCCGATGTGCTCCTGCGCGATCGTTTCAAGTGCGTGCGGTGCTCGCGTGGAGTCGAGCAGGTAGCTGGCCAGCATCGTGTCGAATGCGCACCCGCCCAGCTTCACGCCATGGCGCGCGAGCACAATCATGTCGGTCTTGAGGTCGTGACCCGCCACCTGAAGCGCCCGGTCCTCCAGCAGCGGTCGCAGCACCTTCAGCGCGGCTTCTCCGGGGAGATTGGGATGTTCATCAAGCGAATGATGGCCCAGCGGGATGTAGCGGGCGTGCCCCTCACGTCCCGAGAGCGCAATGCCGACTAGGCGCGCGTGCATCGCGGCCGGATCGTCTCCCACCACGCGCACGCCGAATCGTCCCGCCGCACGGAGTTGGTCCACCAGCGTCTCGAGCGCCTCGATTGAGGTGACGACTTGGTAGTCGTGAGCCACCGCCGATTCCTGCTGTGCCGGCGCAAACTCGCGGGTGAGCGTCTGAAATCCCAGCTCAGCGAAAAGCTCATAACACGCCTGGCGCGCCGGACCCTGGTAACGGAAATGTTCCATGTTGGCGTCGACGGGCACGTCGGCGCGGATGGTGACCAGTTCCCGGCTCAAGCGCGCGGCCGCGGCGTTGGCCAGCAGGGCCTCGCGGTACCGCTTTTGGGTGACGGAGGCGGCCTGTTCGAGCAGGGCGTCGAGCGATCCAAACTGCGCCAGCAGCTCGCGAGCGCCTTTGTCGCCGATTCCCGGGACCCCCTTCACGTTGTCTGATGTGTCACCGGTCAACGCCAGCACGTCGATGACCTGCCGGGGCGGCACGCCGAATTTCTCGACGACGCCGGCTTCGTCGTACCAGGTGCCCTCATCGCGTGGATTGAAGACGCGGATCTTTCCGCCCACGAGCTGGTAGAAGTCCTTGTCGCCCGTGACAATGACCACATCGAAACCCGCGGCGGCGCCCTTGAGCGCCAGCGTCCCGATCACATCGTCTGCCTCGAATCCTTTAGAGACGAGCACCGGGACGCCCAGCGCCTCGCACGAGCGATGGACCCAGGGGATCTGTTCCGCGAGATCGGGAGGCATGGGGGGCCGATGCGCCTTGTAGTTGTCGGCCAGCGCACTCCGGAACGTCGGCCCGGGCAGATCGAAGGCGGCGGCGATCAGGTCGGGCCGATGATCGGCGACAAGCCTGCGGAGCATCATGACGAATCCGAACACCGCGTTGGTGGAGCGGCCGTCAGGCCCGGTCAGCCCACCGATGGCGTGGTACGCCCGGTACATCTGCGAACTGCCGTCGATCAGGTAGAGAGTGGACATGCATCGCAATCCTATATCATTGGCGGGTGATGCCGTCCCGCGCTCGATCCCCGTTGCGAACCGTTCTCCTGCTGGCGCTGACCGGCTTTTCCATCCTCGCAGCCTCGGCCTGCGGCGGCGGGTTCGCGCGCCAGTACGAGTACGAAGAGGAAATCTACCTGTCGGTCGACGGCAGTGCCACCGTCTATGTCAACGCCTCACTGGCTGCGCTGGTCAACCTGCGTGGCGTCGACTTGAAGACCGATCCGAGGGCGCCGCTCGACCGTGAGGCGGTGAGGAACGCTTACAGCTCGGACGTGGCACACGTGGCGCGTGTCAGTTCCTGGCGGCGGTCTGGCCGCCGGTTTGTCCAGGTGAGGCTGCAGGTTGATGACATCGCGAAGCTGGGCCAGGCACCCGTCTTCGCCTGGTCGACCTACCAGATCGATCGCCCCGATGACCTGGTGGTGTATCGGCAGCGCATGGGGGCGTCGGCCGCCAAGCCTGTCGGCTCAATGGGCTGGGACGGCAGCGAACTGGTGGCGGTGCGGGTCCACCTGCCGAGCCGCGTCCGCTACCACAACGCCGGAGCGGATAACCTGAAGCGAGGCAACATCCTGGTCTGGGAACAGACGCTTGCCGACCGTCAGGCCGGCAAGCCCCTGGAGATAGAAGCCCGCATCGAGCGCACGTCGATTCTTTACTCGACCCTGGTGCTCTTCGCCGTGAGCGGCGGACTCGCGCTCCTCGTGATGACGCTCATCATCTGGTGGGTGGTGCGCAAGGGCAAGGGCCGAGTGAAGAACTAGAACCAGCCCCCGATGCCACCAGGCCCGCCGGGTCCGCGCCCGCCGCGTCCCATTCCACCGCCCATCCTGCGGCCGAGCATCTGCTTCAGACGGCCTTTCCCTTCGGCTCGCAGCTCTTTGGCCTTGGCCTTCTGTTCGGGCGTCAGCAACGCGAACACCTGCGCGTGGACCTTGGCCCGCAGGAGTGCGGCGTCAATTTCGACGGCGGCCACATCCCCGGCCTTCGCGCGAACGTCAGCTTCGACCACCGTGTCGGCGGTGGCCACGTCGCCCAGCGCCTCGCGCGCAGCGATCCTCCGCTTGGCGATCGCCTGCGTGCCTTCCTTGTTCGACTCTCGGATCTGCTGGATCTGTGTCTTCTGGTCATCGGTCAGATTCAACTGCTGAAGGCCGCGCATCATCATCATGGCCATCGGGCCGCGACCTCCGCGCCCGGCAAACATGCCGGGTCCCTGTCCGCCGGGGCGTCCGGGACCGCCAAAACCACGCCCCTGACCAGGGCCCTGCTGGGCGCCGAGGGCGACGATGCCGAGTCCGGCAACCATGACCACGCCGAGCGTGGTCGCGAGCGACGCGAGAAACGTGCGATTCTTGAAGTCCATTGACGATCTCCTTGTTTTGAGCGTCTACTACATTTGACGGGACCGCCGTGACACGATCGCGGCACAGGTGTGACACTTCTGTGATACGGGGCCGACGGTGAGCGACACGCTGCACGCGTTAATCGTCGAGGACGAACAGCACATCCGCGATCTGATCGCGTTGCATCTCGGGCTCGAGGGATTCACCTGTACGCCCTCGGCGGACGGGCGAGATGCCCTGGCGACCCTCAACGAGCGACGATTCGACGTGGTCGTGCTCGACCTCATGATCCCGTCGATTGACGGGCTCGCCGTCTGCCGGGCCGTGCGCCGGGGCGGTCCCAATGCCGAGACGCCGATTCTGATGCTGACGGCGAGGCGCGAAGAATCAGACAAAGTGCTCGGCCTCGAGAGCGGGGCCGACGACTACTTGACCAAGCCATTCGGCGTCCGCGAATTCATCGCCCGCGTCAGGGCGCTGCTCAGACGGACCGGCCCCAGAGCTGGCGCGGACGCGGCCCTGTCGCAGGCGGGCGGGGTCCGGGACGAGGTCTATCGAGTGAGGGATCTCGAGATCGATCTTGGTCGTCGCCGCGTGCGGGTTGCCGGCAATGAAGCCGACCTGACCACGCAGGAGTTCAACCTGCTGCGTACGCTCGCGTCGCGACCCGGCATTGTCTTCACCCGGGCCGCCCTGCTGAACAGTGTGTGGAAGGGCGATACGTTCGTGACGGAGCGGAGTGTCGACGCCCTCGTCAAGAGATTGCGAAAGAAGATTGAGCCGGACACGTTTGCGCCGCGGTACATCCTGACCGTGTGGGGAAGCGGGTACAAGTTCGCCGATGAGTGAACGAGCCTGGTTTCGAAGCCTGTACTGGCGCATCGCGATTGGGTTTGTCGCGTTCCTTGCGGCCTTGATGGTCGTGCAGGGAGCGGTCACGGTCTGGTTTCTGGCGCGTTCATCGGACGCCATCGCCGGCCGCTCGACACTGGATCTGGCCGCGCTGGTCGCCTCCGATCTCGGCACGGCCTGGTCGGTCGACGAAAATCTCGATGTCGAAGCGTACCTGCGTGAGCACTACGGCTCCCACTGGCGGCCTGTTGCGCTGGTGCTGCCCGATGGCCGCGTACTCCTCTCGCAGCCGGGCGCGGAGGTGCCGCCGCTTCTTCGCGAAACGGCGCTGCGCCGGCTGATCCGGAGCGCATTGCGGCCGGGCGCCGGCGCGGGGCCGGGGGCTGGCCCGGGACCAGGCCGCGGGGGGCGGCAGGGAATGGGGCCTGGCGCCGGGCTCGGTCCGGGGCGGCCGGCCGCGTTCTACCCGGTCGTCGTGCAGGACCGCGTGCGCGCGATGGTGCTGGTTCCTCCCAACGCACCGCTGGCCGTCATCATTCGTCAGGTCGCTCCCGTCGGATTGGCCATTGCGGCGCTGCTCGTGCTGATCGGCACGATGTTCGCCAGCGTGTTCATCTTCAGACCCGCGCACAAGCGACTGGGCCAACTCGAGGAAGCCGCGAAACGGCTCGGCACGGGCGACGCAACCGCGCGCGCGCCCGAATCGGGCGGCGACGAGATTGCCGCCGTGGCGCGGGCGTTCAACCGGATGGCGGCCGACTTGAGCGCGCGAGCGGACGCCCTCCAAACGGCCGATCACGATCGCCGCCAGCTTCTCGCCGATGTCTCCCATGAGTTGATGACGCCACTGACAGCGATCCGTGGCTACCTTGAGACACTCGCAATGGCCGAGTTGGCGCTCAACGCCGACACGCGCCAGCGTTACCTCGGGATCGTCCGGGAGGAGACCGCCAGACTCGAACGACTCATCGGCGACCTGATGGATCTGGCCCGGCTCGAGGCGGGAGGCGGGGCGCTGGTTCGAACGGAGATGCCGGTCGACGAACTGTTCCGCCGGGTGATCGAACGGCATGAGCGCGACGCGGGACTGAAGCACGTCACGTTGACCAGCCGCATCACGCCGCCGTCGATCACTGTGCATGTCGATCCGGTGCGCATGGAGCAGGCGATCCAGAATCTTGCCGCCAACGCCCTGCGCCACACCGGATCTGGCGGCAGCATCGAGCTGGTCGCGGGCGTCGGCCCGGACACGACGCTGCTGTCAGTTCGCGATACGGGGGAAGGGATCCCGGCCGCACACATAGGTCACGTGTTCGACCGGTTCTACAAGGCCGACAATTCGCGAGCCGGGGATCAGCGGGGAAGCGGCCTCGGCCTCTCGATCGTCAAGGCCATCGTCGAGCGCCACGGCGGCCGCATCACCGTTCGGAGCCAGGAAGGACTGGAGACCGTCTTCGAGATCGAGTTGCCGCGGCAGCCGCCTTCGATGCCTGCGGCAGCTTCGGCGTCCACGGGCGGAGACTAATCACTCCGGGAGTCATTGTTCCTTCAGAGAAGCGTAATCGTCAGGATGCCTGCCCCGACCAGGAGCACCTGACGAACCGCGCCGCCTTCGACCGGATTGCGGTGCAGGCTCGGGATCAGGTCCGACATGGCGATGTAGAGAAAGCTGGACGCCGCCACGGGCAGAAAATACGGCAGGATGTGCGGCAGCCGATCGATGGCGGCATAGGCCAGCAGCACTCCGCCAACCGCCGACAGGCCCGACAGCACGTTGAGCCAGAGCGCCTTGGTCCTCGAATAGCCCGCGTGCAGGAGGATCGCGAAATCGCCCACTTCCTGGGGAATCTCGTGGGCCGCTACGGCGAGCGCGGTCGTGACGCCGAGGGAGATCGACACAGCGGTGGCGGCCGCGATCACCGCCCCGTCGATCAGGTTGTGGACGCTGTGTCCGATCAGGATCAGCGGCGCCGCCGCCTCGTGGGATTCGCAATGATCGTCGTGGCAGTGGTGCCACAAGACGAGCTTCTCGAGGATGAAGAAGGCCAGAATCCCGCCGAGCAGCGCACCGAACACGGGCGTGGGCTTCAGTGAGACCAGCGCTTCTGGCAACACATCGAGAAAGGCCACACCGAGCAGCGTGCCAACGGCGTAGCTGACGAGCCACGGGACCAGTCTGGCACGCACGGACTCACGGAAGACGAGCAGAACCGCGCCGAGCACAATCCCGCCCACGCTGCCGAAGATGGCGAGGCTGATGGCGATCAGAAGCAAAGACATCGGGGAGGATTGTATCAGGAGGACGCCGCCGATGTTCGCCGGGGAAGCCCCCCGGGGGAATTCCCGAGGTTGCGCCTCGTGGGTGGCCACGTCTGAGGTTCGATTGTGTTCGCTCGTTCTTCAGGCCGGTAAGCGAGGCGCGACCTGAGATCCGCCCGGGCGAAGGTCTGCTGCCGCCCCAGCCGAATGGCCCGCCAGGTGATCACCGCCATCACGGCAGCCAGGCCGAGGGAAAACACGGTGACCGCAACGAGGAATCCATCGATCATGACGCTCTGTGCTCCCACGCAAGACTGTTACCCGCATTGTTCTTTTCGGCCGATCACTGCCCGAACATGCGGGTAGCGGCGCCAGTTGATCTCAAAAGTGGGATACTGGAGGCCCGGATGTCACCCTTCCTGCAATTCCGCCGTTCGCGTGGCCCCGTTGAACTCGCCGTGAGCATGATCGGAGTGCGGATGGGTGAGCGCATCCTCCATGCCGGCGTCGGCGACCCGCGGGTTTTCGGTCTGGTGTCGTCAAAGGTCGGCTTGACGGGTCGTGCGTGCGCCGTGGTCGATAGCGCCGCTGCGCAGGCGACGCTCGAAAAGGCCGCCGCCAGGCAGGGCGTGTTCGTGGAAGTGGTTCTCGCGCCTGGAGGCTGCTGGCCAGGCGATTCGCCGCCGTTTGATCTGGCCGTCGTCGACGCCAATGCCCTGCTGAGCGCTCCGGCTGCGGAGCGGCACAGCCGGCTCTCCCACACCGTTCGCGTCGTCCGCCCTGGCGGGCGCGTGATCGCGATTCTGCGCCGACCCCGCGGCATCGCCGCCCGGCTGGGATTCGAGCCTGCCAGCGGCCCGCCCGGTGGCCGAACGCTGGAGCTGGTCCGCGCGTTCGAGCAGGCCGGCTGCCGGCCCGTGCGCGTGCTCGCCGAACGCGAAGGGCTGTCGTTTGTCGAAGGATTCCGGCCGAACGTCTCCGTGATATAGTTTTCCGTTGTGAAAAAGCCAATCGCTATCGCACCAGCTACAGGAAAACTGGGCGTGATGCTCGTCGGCCTTGGCGCCGTCAGCACGACGTTCATCGCAGGGGTCCAGGCCGTCCGCAAGGGGATTGCCAGACCCATCGGATCCATGACCCAGATGGGGACCATCAGGCTTGGTAAACGGACCGAGGGTCGGACGCCGCTCGTCAAGGACTTTATCCCGCTCGCCGATCTCAACGACATCGTGTTCGGCGGCTGGGACATCTTCGAAGACAACTGCTACGAGGCCGCGAAGACCGCAGGCGTACTCGAGGACAAGCTACTCGACCAGATCAGGCCGGAACTCGAGGCCATCCGGCCGTGGAAGGCCGTATTCGACCGCCAGTACGTCAAGCGGCTGGACGGCCCGAACGTCAAGACGGGCAAGAACAAGCGTGATCTGGCCGAGCAACTGCGCGAGGACATCCGCGCCTTCAAGAAGGCCAACGCGCTCGATCGGCTCGTGATGATCTGGTGCGCCAGCACCGAGATTTTCATGACCGAGTCGCCCGCGCATCAGTCGATCGAGGCCTTCGAGAAAGCCCTCGAAGCCAACGATCCGACGATCCCGTCCTCGATGCTCTACGCGTACGCGGCGCTGATGGAAGGCGTGCCGTACGCCAACGGTGCACCGAATCTGAATGTGGACGTGCCGGCGTTGATGACCCTGGCGCAGCAGAAACGGGTGCCCGTGGTCGGCAAGGACTTCAAGACAGGGCAGACGCTGCTCAAGACCGTGATTGCGCCGGGGTTGAAGGCGCGCCTGCTTGGTGTGGAGGGCTGGTACTCCACCAACATCCTGGGCAACCGAGACGGCGAGGTGCTCGACGATCCCGAGTCGTTCAAGACGAAGGAAGAGAGCAAGAAATCGGTTCTCGACTACATTCTTCAGCCCGATCTCTATCCGGAGCTCTACAAGGACATCTGCCACGTCGTCCGGATTAATTACTACCCGCCGCGCGGCGACAACAAGGAAGGCTGGGACAACATCGATCTGGTCGGCTGGCTCGGCTACAAGATGCAGCTGAAGATCAACTTCCTCTGCCGGGACAGCATCCTGGCGGCGCCGATCGTGCTTGATCTCGTGCTTTTCCTCGACCTGGCCAGCCGGGCCGGCTGGAGCGGCATCCAGGAATGGCTGTCGTTCTACTTCAAGAGCCCGATGCATGCGCGCGGTCTTTATCCCGAGCACGATCTGTTCATCCAGTCGATGAAGCTGAAGAACACGCTGCGGTTCTTGAAGGGCGAGGAACTGATCACGCATCTGGGTGCGGAATATTACGATTAGGACCTGACGGGAACTGGAGCGTAGCGATCCCAGGGAATCCGTAGGGGCACGGCATGCCGTGCCCCTGCGTTCGGCGCGGCGGGCAGGAAATCGGGACGTAGCATGCCGGGCTTCGAAGCCCGGGCAAGGAGACACGCCATGAAGGGCAACGCGATGCTGATGCCGGCGGTGTGGGGCGGCCTGTTGATAGGCGTGCTGTCCGCGCTGCCATTTGTCGGCCTGGCGAACCTCTGCTGCTGCATGTGGGTGATTGGCGGCGGGATGGTGGCCGCCTACGTGCTCCAATCCAACACCACGCAGGTCATCACGACCGGCGATGGCGCGCTGGTGGGCTTGCTCGCCGGCATCATTGGTGCCGTGGTCCACACGCTCGTGTCGCTGCCCGTCAACCTGCTGATGGGCGGGGTGACCCAACGCCTGCTGCAGCAGATTGTCGACAGGACGCCGGACATCCCGGATAACGCCCGCCAGATGATGGAAAGCATGAGCCACTCGGCCGCCTTTTCGGTCGCGGGTGCGGTGATCGGGTTCATGTTCTGGCTGTTCTTCGGCGCGATCTTCGCCGCGATCGGCGGATTGCTCGGTGCCGTCTTTTTCAAGAAGAACACCGGCACCACGGCCTAGAAAGAGGCGGCCGCCCGGTCTCCTCGCGCGCAAGAAGCTGCGGCTCGCCCGTGCCGGCAGCACTAATGTTTCCAACGGAATAGACCGAAAAACACCCCAGGGACCGGAGCGTCTCGTGCGCCCTGGTCTCCGGGAAGTGTTTATGATGCCCAGAACTCGCACAGCGGTGACCCATGGCGGGCTGGTGGCCGCGTTGGTCCTGTCGGTCTCGGCCGGATGGCCGACCGCCGCCGCGCAGGCGCAGACGCCCGCCGCGGTTGTCGCGTCCAGGCCGGCGCCACAGGCGACTGCCACCGCACAGCCGCCAGGTCTCTCCCCGATCGCGGTCAGCCGACTCGCCGAAGGTCGCCCGTCGGAGCCTCAGGCGGCCGGGACGCAGGTGCCGCTGCCCACGATGAATCAGCCGGAGCCGTCGCCGGGTCGTCGCGGTCAGGGATCGCAGCCGCCCGGTCTCAAGCCGATTGCCGTGAGCCAACTCGAAGAGGGGCGCCGGTCGGACTCGCTCGAGCAGATGCTGGGGTTGAGCTTTGCCGAGCCGATTGCCATCCGGGACCTGCTGCAGTTGCTCGTGCGCGACACGAACATCAGCGTCGTTGTCGACCCGGACGCGGACGGCACCTTCAACGGAGAACTCAAGAACGTCTCGCTGCGGCAGGCGCTTGAGCTCATCCTTCAGCCGATCAACCTCGAGTACTCCCTCAATCAAGGCGTGCTGCGCGTGCGAAAGCGCCAGATGCAGACGCGCATCTTCAACATCAACTACGTGGCCGCGCGGCACATCGGCTACGGCCTGGCCAACTCGGGCTTCGGCTACGGCAATGCCGGCCTGAATGGTCTTGCCGGCGTGAATGGTCCTGCCGTTGGTGGCTATGCCGGCTACGGCATGGGACTCGGCGTCGGCTATGGCGGCTATCTCGGGGGATTCGGCATTGGCGGCGGCTACGGCGCCTACGGTGGGTTCGGGGCCAACGGGATTGGCGGATCCGGCGTCATTGGCGGACTCGACACGTTTGCGGAGATGGAGAAGGGCCTCACTATGCTGCTGTCGCCGGACGGCAAGCTCAACCTCGACCGGAAGGCCGGGCTCCTCCAGGTCACCGACTACCCCGACAGGCTGGACCGGATCGCGAACTACGTCGAGGTGGTCGAGACGCGCAACCTGCGACAGGTCCACATTCAGGCCAAGGTCATCGAAGTCGAGATGAACGAGCAGTTCTCGGCGGGCATCGACTGGTCAGCCGTCCTGCGCAGCGCGGCCAACTCGGTCACGCTGACGCAGCCGCTCGCGCCCACCTCGAGCCAGAGCGCCTTTACGATGGGCGTGAACATCAAGGACTTCAAAGGCCTGCTCAGCGCCTTTGCCAGCCAGGGGCGGGTCAATGTCATGGCCAGCCCGCGCGTGATGGCGATGAACAACGAGCCGGCCATCATGCGCGTCGGCACGCAGGACGTGTTCTTCGTCACGACATCGCAGGTGGAGTCGTCGACCGGACAGCTCCTGCAGACGACGGTGACGCCGCAGACCATCAACGAGGGCATTACGCTCAGCGTGATGGCCCAGATCAGCGAGGACGGAATCATCCACTTGAGCATCTCGCCGACCATCACCGAGCGCACGGGGATGGCGACGTCCAGGCTCGGCGACCAGGTGCCGATCGTGAGCGTTCGCGAAACCGACACCGTCGTCCGCGTGCTCCAGGGCGAGACCATCGTCATTGCGGGCCTGATGCAGGAACGGACCTTCGGTGAGAAGACCAAGGTGCCGGTGCTGGGTGATGTGCCGCTGGTGGGCGGGCTCTTCCGCCGTGACGATCGCACGACGAAGAAGGTGGACCTGGTGATCCTGCTGACGCCGACTGTCGTGGCGCCCGGCGGCGCCGGGGCCATGAGCGCAGCGGATCAGCAGCGTCTCTATGAAGAACAGCGTGTGCCGCTCCGCAAGTAGCGCCGGCATGGAACGCAAACACCCGATGCGGTTGAGAGGACGGGGCGTGGTCGATGTATGAAGAACACTTTGGTTTCACCGAGAAGCCTTTCAGCCTGACGCCGGACCCGCGCTTCCTGTACAAGAGCGAGTCGCACGCCAACGCGTTCGAACTGCTCCAGTACGCGATGCGCCGGCGCGAAGGCTTCGTCGTCGTCACCGGCGACATCGGGACCGGCAAGACCACGCTGTGCCGCGCGCTGCTCGAACAGATCGACCGCCGCACGTTCACCGCGCTCGTGCTGAATCCCTTCCTGTCGGAAGACGATCTCCTGAAGCTGATTCTGCAGGATTTCGGCGTGGTGTCCCGCGAGGATGTCAAAGCCGGCCGGCTGGCAGGCGTCAGCAAGCAGGAGCTGATCGACACGCTGTATGACTTCCTGCTCGGGCTTCTGCCGATCCAGGCCACCGCCGTGCTGATCATCGACGAGGCCCAGAACCTGCCTCTGCAGGTGCTGGAGCAGTTGCGCATTCTTTCGAACCTCGAAACCGACAAGGCCAAACTGCTCCAGATCATCCTGGTCGGCCAGCAGAACCTCAAGCCACTGCTGCGCTCGCCGGAACTGAGGCAACTGGATCAGCGCGTGTCGATCCGGTACGAACTGAAACCGCTCACGCGTGACGAGACGGCCGCCTACATCCATCACCGCCTGTACATCGCGGGCGGGGCATCGGCCGTCAGCTTCACGCCGAAGGCCGTGCAGGTCGTCTTCCAGTACTCGGGCGGCATTCCGCGCCTGATCAACCTGATCTGCGACCGCAGCCTGCTGGGTGCCTTTTCGACGAAGGTCTGCAAGGTCTCGCACGATCTGGTGTTCCGGGCGACCGAATCACTCGACATCCGGCAGTTGGAGAAGGCCCGATTCTCCTGGTTCCGCCGCCGTCCGCTCGCCGCCGGGGCGGGCGCGGGCACCCTGTTTGGCGCGTGACACGATGAGCCGCATGCTTGACGCATTGCGTCAACACCGCGGGGAACCGCCGAGGACAGAGGGGCTCCCGGCCAGGTCGCCAGGCGCGTCGAAGGAGCAGGTCCTCGCGTCACTTGGCTATTCCACCCGCACGCCCGAGTCGGGCGCGATGACACCCGCGCTTCGCATCGTGATCGGCGTGATACTGATCGCGTCGGCGGCAGCGGCGGTATGGCAGGTCGCGGCAAGCAACCGGATCGTTTCGACCGGCCCGCTGTCCTTCATTCTTGGACAGCGACAGACCGCGTCGCACCGCGCCACCGCACCGCCTGCCCAGCGTCCAGTCGTATCGCCGGGCGGGGCCGCCACCGCGGGCCCGGCGGCAGCCAGGGTTGCCGCGCCGGCATCTCCGCACATCAGCGACGTTTCGAGCCCGGTTGTCGCACCGCCGGGTTCGGCACCGAAACCCACTCCCACTTCTGTGGCGCAGTATTCCGCCGTCGTTCCGGCACCCAAGCCGCCGCCGGCCGCGATTGCCGCGCCCGTCTGGCAGAAGCCGCAAGCCCAGGTCCTGACGCGGGCAGCGGCTGCACCCTCAGCGCCGACGCCGTCCGCATCAGCACAGGCATTGCAGGCGCCGCCGCCGCGTACACAGCCGCTTCAGACAGAGGCTCGATCGGCCACTGCGCCCGGAATCACGCGGAACGCAGCGGGATTGCCGGCTTCCAACAGCGCCCAGACCGCGGACACCGACCACTTCAAGCTGGCTCTGTACTACCAGCGGACCGGCGACTTCGAAAAAGCGCTGATCCACTATCGAGCTGTGCTCGAAGCCAACGAGCTCAACGCCGAGGCCCACAACAACCTCGGATTGCTCTATCAGGACAAGGGTCTGTTCGAGGAGGCAATCCGCGAATTCCGTCGGGCGACCGCGATCGACGCGCACTACGACAAGGCGCACAATAATCTCGGTGTGGCGCTGCTTCGATCCGGCGACACGGAATCCGCCGTCTCCGAGTTCCGGTGGATCGTGGCTCAGGATGGCAGCAATGTCGAAGGCCTCACCAACCTGGCCCTCGCGCTGCGCGCGTCCGGGCGTCTCAGCGAGGCTCGCGACCATCTGCAGCGCGCGCTGTCGATCAACAATCGCTATGCCAACGCCCACTACAACCTCGCGCTCGTGCTCGAGGAAAGCGCCGAAATCGCCCGCGCGATCGAGCACTACGAACAGTTTCTCTCGCTCGGCGGCGCCGACACCGCGACGCTTGCGACCGATGTACGGAACCGCGTCCAGCTGCTCCGATCGAAACTGCTCAAGTAGCCCCGTCGCTCCCGCCACCTCGCCAAGCGGCTAATTACTCCCGGAGTAATTGTCTCCAGGCTAACTACTCCCGGAGTGATTAGCTGGTCGGCGGGGCCTGCACAACGGGCCCTCAGAATGCGCCGAATCGACCCGCATTCACGTCGTATGTCTCAAATCTGGACAACGATGTGTGCGGCTTTCATAATCCGCTCGACGCAACTGATAGATAACTGCCGTCAAGTCTGCGGGTTGCGCGAATCATCGGTTCGTGGTTTTGCCGCAGGTGTCTTCTCGAATCCTCGGTCGGGCCCGCCTCGTATCTCGACAAATAGTGGGATCTCGCGGACGGCGGCTCGGTGCGGGCCTCGGGCGTTCAATGCCCGGTGTCGTTTTCCCAGATTTTCGCGTTTTGGCGCGGCCGGTACGGGGGTTGCTATAGGAGAGCCGTTCCTCATCGGAACTGAGGAGCGCACGGCTGTCTCGCGGGTTCGACGAGCGGCCGGTCTGGAGCGACGTGGATGCGGGAGCCACAAGCGTGAGAACGAAGCCCGGAAAAGGAGAGCAGGGTCTGTCGCTGGTTGAAGCGACGATCATCCTGCTCGTGCTGATGCTGCTCACCAGCGTCCTGGCTCCGTCGATCTCGGGCTTCGTTCGCGAGGCGCAGTGGGTGAAGGTCAAAGCAGACTGTGAAGCCATCGGCGTCTCACTTTCCCGGCTGTCCTGGGACGTCGGGCCTTGCCTGAAGAAGGTCGCCGCCGTGGGATGCATCAACGCGAACCGGATCGAAGTCCTGCAGAGCCTCGGTTCTGCCGTTGTCGTGGATCTGACCGCCGCTCCGGATGTCGTGTGGACCAACAGCGAGATGGTGTCGGCAAACTGGAACAGTGACACCAACGCCGACACGATGGAGAGCCAGTTCGTGGCCAACGGCCCCGGCTACCGCACGCCCTACGATCACCTCACGGCATCGGGCTCGTATCCGGCCGGCCTGTTGTTCGGACTCGGCTGGCGAGGTGCTTATCTGTCGTCGCCGATTGGCCCGGATCCGTGGGGCTCGAAGTACCTCGTCAATACGGGTTTCATGACCACCACGACGGATGCAGCCGCACGCGGCGGTGAGGGCAACAGGGGGCGGTGGTGGAATCGCGACGTCACTTGCGTGAGTCCGGGTCCGAACCAGGTGATTGAGACCCCGTTTTTCGAGGGCGTCAACCGGGGCATGCATCGGACAAATGACGACTTCGTCTTCGTCATTTCGGGCAGCGGCCGGTAGCTGGGCCATGGCTGGCGGGATGGTGATGAGGACCCTTTGTGGGCTACCATCATCGATGACAGCGGCCGGTTGATGCGACGTCGCGGGGGCCGGGGTCGAGGCGCGCGCCCCGTTCCCGCGCTCGGTGTGTATTGATTCGTGCCTGGAAACACGTTCGGGGGCTGACTCGCGCCTCGGATTTCCTGCGGCTGTTCACCCGACGCGTCGTGTGCAGCCTCGTTGTCGAACGCCAGATAGCAGAGAGGGTCGTCGATGGCCGGCCGACGCACTACACCCGCCGCACACAGCCAGTCAGGCTTCACGCTGACTGAGCTGACGGTGGTTCTCGGCGTCATCGTGACACTCGCGCTGGTGCTGACTCCTGCGATCGGCACATTCGTCACTGATGCGCGGCTGGCCCGCGCTCGTAACGACTGCCCGACCATTGCGAGCGCCATCATCCTCTTCTACCGGGACAACGGGTTCTTTCCGTCCTGGTCCGTGGCCCAGAACGGCGGTCCCGGGCTTCCGCAGAACCGCCTCCAGATTCTCGTCAGTCCCGGCAATACTCCGCAGGAAGACCAGCCGAGCCTGTGGACTACCGGAATCGCCGGCCTGCTGTCCGAACAACTGGTGAACAATGTTCCCGGGTACAGCTTGAGGACCGCGCGATCCCAGACTGGATGGAATGGGGCCTACCTGTCGTCGGAATTCGGCGCTGATCCGTGGGGCAACCGGTACGTCGTCAACATCGAGTTGCTCGACACGTCGGCGTCGGCGACCACCAGGAACGGGGGAGTGAAGGCTGCCGTGTGGGTCCTGTCCGCCGGCCCCAACGGCGTGATCGAAACGGCGTTTGCGCAATCCATCCTGACTGCCACCCTCGGCGGCGACGATCTCGGCGCCCGTCTGCAGTAACCCTTCACACCATTGCACGGTTCGTCACCAGTGTCCCGACCCAGAAGTTCGGTGACAAATAGTCCGGAGCGCGGCGCCCGGATCGCAAGGCGCGAAACGCGAGAATACCGGGAGTATTTGAGCGTTGAGCAACGCAGTGAGGCGGGATGCCCCGCCCGGAATATGTCGGCGAATTTCTGGGTCGGGACACTAGGTTTACGCGCTGGAAGTCTATGTCTCCGGCGTTGTCGAGCCGAAAACACTAGAGACATATGGCGAACCGCGTTGGCATCGAACTGCTTCCCTACGTGTGCCGAATTGTCGAGATCCGCGAGAACGCCGGACTGTTCGGCCGATCGCGCGGTCGGGTCGGCGACGCGCGCGTGCGGACGTTCCGCGAGATTCCCTGCGCGACGAACAGTCCAGCCAGGCTGACCGCCGATCTGCGGCAGGTCCTGAGAGGCCGCCGGGCCGTCGGGCGCAAGGCGCGCGTGGTGATCTGGGGACTCAACAGTTCACACTGGGGGCTCTTGCTGCCTCCCGCCGCGATCGACGACCTCCTCGCGCTCGCTCGCCGCGAGGCAAGGGCCGACCACGGAAGCCAGCCAGCCCCCGCCGCCGCGCCCGCATTTACGTCGGACGGCCTTGTTGTTGGCGAGATTCGCGAAGGCGGCCGGCGCGAAGTCGGCTATGTGTCCGGCAGCCCCGACGAGGTGACGGCCCGCCTCCAGCCGCTGCGTGACGCCGGGTTCGAGATCGAGGCGGTTGTCACTCCGGCGCTGGCCCACGCGGCACTGGTTCGGCAGCGCTGGCCCACGTCGCCGGATCAGGTGACCGCCGTCCTTGCTGTTAACGCGCGCGTCACCGCCCTGACGGTACTTCGGGGAAGCGTCGTGCTGTTCTCCCGCGAGCTGCCGTGGGGGTCCGAGACGCTGCGATCCGCGCACGCCGGTCAGGCCTTCGACACGAGCGCGATGGCCGGCAAACTGGCGTCGGAACTCAAGCGGTCGATGGTCTACATCAAGCAGACCCGTCAGATTGACGTGAGCCATGTGCTCGTGTGCGGCGACACCCCCGACCTGCGCGCGCTCACCGGACCGCTGATGCGCGAGCTGAATGTCGAGGTCGAGACCCTGGATGGCCTCGACGGCCTCGACGTCTCCCGCTTGCCGGAACCGGCCGCCGAGTTCCGGGCGACGGTTGCCGCGTGGCGCCCCGCGCTCGGGATCGCGTCCGAGGCGGCGCTTCCTGTCGACTTGCAGCCGCGCGCGACTGGTCTCTCGGTCTCGGTGACGCCCGACACCAGGCGCCGGCTCGCGGTCGCAGTGGTGATGGCCTGTGTCGTGGTCGGCCTGGCCTGGAGCGGCGCGTCATACCTCCAGGACAGCACCCGCGCCCGCATGCAGAACCTCCGCCGGCAGATTGCCAGGCTCGACCCCGAAGTCCAGCGCCACCAGGAGGCACGTCAGGCCGCCGCCACCACGACGGTTCAAACCGCCGCCCTTGATGCGTTCGCCTCGCAAGGTCCCAGGCTGGCGCTTGTCCTCGATGCCTTTCGGCTCGCACCGCGCGACCTCGCGATGAACTCGCTGCGGCTGACTTCGTCGCCTTCCGGCACGTGGCCGCTCTGGGTGGACGGCCAGACCAGGTCTTCGACCGCGGCAAATGCCCAGGCGTCGTTCTCCCGCTTCCTGACGTCGGCGAGTGGGTCGAAGTACCTCGGCGTGCCGACACGATCTCCCGAGATCACGATCCGCCTCGCGGGCGCTTCGCCAGTCGGGACCATCCTGAGCTTTGCGCTCACGTTTGAGGTGCGCAAGTGAGCGCGGCAACCGATCGAATCAACGCGCTGGTGCCGCGCGTCCTGCCCTTGGTGGTGGGCGTCATGGTTGTCGCGGCTGGTTACTACTGGTTGCTTCAGCCCCGTCTCGACGGCTACCGCAGGCTCCGCGCAGAAGCGCAGACACTCGAGGCGAGGGTTCGCGTACTCGAAGACGCGATCGTCCGAGGCCGGAGCACGACGTGGCCCGACCGGGCGCAGGCGCTCGACCTGTTCGAACGGCGTGTCTCGAAGGAGGACCGCGTCGCCACCATCGTCGAACGGCTCGCGAAGGCGGTGACGGAAAGCGCAGCCGATGGCAAGCTGGGCGATCTCGCGATCAGTACCGGTGATCAGGCCGCAGCCGACACGTCAGGCCAGGAGCGGCCGGTAGCAACTGGCGAGGCCGAGACCATCGATCCGCGTTGGAGCCTCTTCCCGTACAGCGTGACGCACACAGCCATTAGAATGAGTTTTGAGGCGTCGTACGCAACGATCGCCACATTCTTCTCGAAGATCCGCGACCTTCCGACCGCGATCGAAATTCGCTCAGTGAAGCTGACTCGCGGGCTGCCGTTGATGCGCGCCGAGTTGACGGTCTTCGTCTTCCGTCGAAGCGATCGTCAGCCTGATGCGGGTGCGGCCGCTTCGTTCCAGCCGGTCCCTGGTGCGCCGCGGTTGTCCGAGCCCGCTTCGCCGGCGGGCAGTCCCGTGGTGCCGCGAATCATTCAGCCTCGCGCGCCCGGAGGTGATGCGCCGTGAAGATCAAGAAGCAGCATCTCCATCTCGCGGTCGTGGCGGTCGGGGCCGCCGTCCTGTGGAGTGCCTGGTCCTACACGAAAGGACCAGCCCGGACGCCCGTGCCGGCGGCGAGAGCGCTCGACGAGCGGCCGTTGCTTGGACCGGAACAGGCGGGTCCGGTATATTCGGGTGACCGCGGCATTGATCCGGTCGGCATCCCGGCGCCGCCCTCGGTTGAGGGTGCCGTCGAGTCGGCGAGCGCCAGGGACCCGTTCCTGTTCGGCAACGAAGACCGCGACGTGAAAGCCGCGGCCCCGCGGGTCGGGTCCGACCCCCGCGTGCGCTCCATCCTGTTTTCGTCCGGTCGACGCCTGGCCCTCATCGAGAATCGCATCGTCGGCGCCGGCGACACGGTGGGCGATTTCACGGTCGTTCAGATTGATCGCGACGCGGTGATCTTCACGACCGCGACGGGAGAACGCCGGCGCGTCGCGATCAGAAGCCAGGCGCCAGCCGGCATCCGCCGATGAGGGATGAGCGGCAGTCGGGATCCCGGCGGTTGACGCAGACAGGCTGACGCGGTCGCCGTCGACTGGAGACGGCCTGATACACTTGACGGTGCCAATATGTTCCATGTCCTGGTGATCGACGACGACGAACAGATGCAGTTCTTTCTCGGCGAGGCATTGCGCCGCCAGGGTTACGCCGTGACGCCGGCGAAGACAGCCGAAGAGGGGCTTCAAGCACTGAAGACCGATTCGGCCGACCTGATCCTGCTGGACATTCGTCTGCCCGGCATGAGCGGGCTCGAGGCGGTCGAGGAGATTCTGAAGATCGATCCCCGGGTGCCGGTCATCATCATGACCGCCCACGGCACGCGCGACAGCGCCATCGACGCGATCCGCCGCGGGGCGTACGACTACTTCACGAAGCCATTCCGTCTCGAGGAGATGGAAATCGTCATCCGCCGCGCCATCGAGAAGCGGAAGCTGCACTTCGAAATCGAGCGGTTGCGCGAGGAACTCGCGACCGTGCCCGGACACGGCTGGGCGGCGTCGGTCTCGCGGGCGATGAACGAAGTGATGCACCTGATCGACCGGGCTGCCCCGACCGACTCGACGGTGCTGATCCTCGGCGAGAGCGGAGTCGGCAAGGAACTGGTGGCCGAGTCGATCCATGAACGCTCGACGCGGAAGCACCGGCCGTTCGTGCGTCTCAACTGCGCGGCCATCCCCGAGACGCTCCTCGAATCAGAGTTGTTCGGGTACGAGCGCGGTGCGTTCACCGGCGCGCAGGCCCGCAAGCCCGGCAAGTTCGAGCTGGCCGACGGCGGCACGCTGCTGCTCGACGAGATCGGCGACATGACCCTGGCGACGCAGGCCAAGATCCTCCGCGTCCTCCAGAGCCGCCAGGTGGAACGGGTCGGCGGCACCTCGACGATCAATGTGGATGTCCGCATCATTGCCTCGACCAACATGGACCTGTTGCGCAACGTCCGCGAGGGCACGTTCCGCGACGACCTCTACTTCCGGCTGAACGTCATCACGATCAACGTGCCGCCGCTGCGCGAGCGCCGCGAGGAGATTCCCGCGCTGGTCGAATTCTTTCTGGCCGAAGCCAACAAGCGGCTCGGCCGGATCATCAGGCGCACCTCGTCGGACGCGATGGCCGCGTTGATGACCTACGACTGGCCGGGCAACATCCGCGAGTTGAAGAACGCCATCGAGCGCGCGGCGGTGGTGACCGACGGTGAGGTCATTACGCTCAGCAGTCTGCCTCAGCCGATTCGCCCGGCCGGCGTCGGCCTGGTGGCGGGCACGGCGTCCCAGCAGTGGGAGACGTCAGGCACCGTGTCGCTCGACGAACGGATCGCGCAACTCGAGCGCGCGTTTGTCATCGAGGCGTTGTCGCGAACGGGCGGCGTCCAGGCCCAGGCCGCGCGGCTGCTGGGGATCACCGAGCGCAGCATGTGGCACCTCGTGAAGAAGCACAAGATCGAGATCGACAAGATCAAGGAGCGGACACAGGCCTGAGGCCGTCACGTCTGACCATGATCGGCCAGTTGCTCGTCGCCACTCGTGCGATCACCCAGGATCAGCTGGATCAGGCCCTCACTGAACAGCGCCGCACCGGCGCGCTCCTTGCCGAGGTGCTCGTGTCGCTGAGCTTCGTCAGCGACGAGACGCTCGCCACCGCGTTGGCCCAGGAAGCCTGCGTGCCCTACCAGTCGCTTGACGGCGCGACGCCCGAACCTGACGCCGTCAGGCTCGTGCCCGAGAGCCTGGCCCGCCGGTCGATGGTGCTTCCCCTGTCACGGACGTCGATCCAGTTGCGCGTCGCCCAGGCGGACCCGTTCGACGTGATGGCCATCGACCAGTTGCAGCGAACAACCGACCTGCCTGTCGACGTGGTGTGCGCCCCGCGCAGCGCCATCATCCGCCTCCTCGACGCCGTGTACGGACCCTCCACAGGCAGCCGACTGAAGGAGCTGGTCAGCGAAGCCCTCGTCCTGATCAACAATCCCTGGCGCGAGGTGGCCACCGAGGATTCGCCGATCGTCAAGCTGATCGACACCATCATCGAACACGCCGTCGGTGCCGGGGCCTCGGATCTGCACCTCGAACCGGAAGAGCAGAACATTCATGTTCGCCACCGCGTGGACGGCGTGCTGGCCCACGTCGACATGCTGCCAAAGGCGCTGCAGTCGCCCATCGTCAGTCGTCTCAAGATCCTGGCCGGCCTCGACATCTCGGAACAACGCCTGCCGCAGGAAGGCCGAATCACGCGGACGGTGGCGGGGCGTGCGGTGGACTTCCGTGTGTCGTCGTTTCCGACGGTGTTCGGCGAGAAAGTGGCCATCCGCATTCTCGAGAAGGACAAGCTGGTCCGGGGCCTCGGGGAACTCGGGCTCAACCGGCGCAATCTCATCCTGATGAAGGACCTGCTCAGCCGGTCGCGCGGTATCGTGCTCGTGACCGGCCCGACGGGCGCCGGGAAGACGACCACGCTCTACTCCGCGCTCAACGTGCTCGGCGGTCGCGAGAAGAACATCATGACCGTCGAGGATCCGGTCGAATACGAGTTCCCGTCGATCCGCCAGACGCAGGTCCGTCCGCGCGCCGGGTTGACGTTCGCCACCGCCATCCGATCGCTTCTGCGGCAGGACCCCGACGTCATCATGATCGGCGAGATCCGCGACCCCGAAACGGCCCAGCTGGCCGTGCGCGCGGCGCTCTCCGGCGTGCTGGTCTTCAGCACCCTGCACACGCAGGATGCGGCCGGCGCCGTGCCGCGTCTGATGGACATGGGCGTCGAACCGTATCTGCTCGCCTCCGCGATGGCCGGGGTCGTCGCCCAGCGGCTCGTCCGCCTCATCTGCCCGAACTGCAAGGCGCCCGCATCCTACACAGCCGACGAACTGGCCAAGGTCAACATCAGCCCGTCAGACGGCGTGACCTTCTACCGTGGCACCGGCTGCGACCTTTGCGATCATTCGGGCTACCGCGGACGCACGGGGGTCTCGGAGATCCTGATGATCGATCCGGCGATCCACGAGCTGATCCGGCAGCGCGCCGATTCCCGCCTGATCAAGGAAGCCGCCACGCGCGCCGGGTTCAAATCGCTGCAGGACGATGCGCTGTCGAAGGCCGTGCTCGGGTACACGACCCTTGAAGACGTGCTGCGGGTGAGAGCCGAGTAGCGGGGAGCACGATGCCGGATTTTGCCTACGTCGCAGTCGGGCCTGATGGCGAACGGGTCGAGGGCACCGCATCGGCGTCCAGCGAAGACGCGCTGGCGAAGATGCTGCGGGCCCAGGACCGGTTCCTCGTCACGGCCAACCCGGCCGAATCCGACACGATCGACCTCGCCAGCGTCCGGGTGTTCGAACGCATCAGCAGGCGCGACATCATCTTCTTCACCACCCAGCTGTCCACCATCGTCTCGAACGGCGTCCTTCTGGTTGACGGCCTGGCGGACATCGAACGGCAGGCGTCGACGCTCGTGCTCAAGCGCATCACGGCCGACGTCCGGCGGGACATCGAGAACGGATTGCCGCTGTCGTCCGCGCTCGAGCGGCACCCGGTGGCCTTTGACGAGCTGTACGTGAACATCGTCCGCGCCGGCGAGGCGACGGGAAGAGTCGGCCGCGCCCTCGACGACCTGGCGGCGCAACAGGAATGGCAGGACGACCTCGCGGCCCGCATTCGCGAGGCGACGACGTACCCGTTGATCGTCGTCGGTCTGCTGAGCATCCTGCTGGTCGTGCTCGTCGGATTCACCATTCCCCAGTTCACCCGGCTCTATCAGAACATCAACGCGAAGCTCGAACTGCCGCTGGCCACGCGGATTGTGCAGATTGGCGCCACCAGCATCGCGTCGAACTGGTATGTCATCCTCGCCCTCATCAGCCTGGCATACGTGTGGTACCGCTTCAGGGTCCAGACGCCAGACGGCGCCATCGTGATGGCGAGGAGGACGCTCCATGTCCCCGTGCTGGGGGATGCCGTGCGCAAGATTGCGCTGTCGCGATTCGCGCACTATTTCGGCACCCTGCACGAAGCGGGCCTCGAAGTCGTGCCCACTCTCGCGCTGATCGAACGCGTGATCGGCAACGCGTACTTGTCATCCCGGTTCCGGCTGGCCGCCAATCGCGTCATCGCCGGCGAGCCGCTGTCGGGGGCGCTCACCGCTGTCGGCGAGTTTCCACCCGTCGTCATCCAGATGCTGTCGCTCGGCGAGAAGACCGGGGAGGTGTCGACGTCGCTCGAACAGGTGCGCCGGTACTACGATCGTGAGGTCGATCGATCGGTCAAGCGCGCCTTGACGCTGTTCGGCCCGATCGCGCTGGTGGGGCTGGCCAGCATCTTCGTGCTCATCGCCGTGGCGTTCTACCTGCCGATGTTCAACCTCGCCAGAGCCATCCGCCCATGAAGCCCTTCCCGCGTCGCACCGCCGGCTTCACCCTGATCGAGGTCGTCATCATCGTGGCCGTCCTTGCCATCCTCGCGGCCGCGATCACCCCGATGATGCTCCAGCAACTGGTCGACGCCAGGGTGACCGCGTCCAGATCGAACGCGAAGCTCGTGTACGAGGCAATGGCCGGGACGAGCGACGTCAAGGGCAGTTACGGGTTCCTGGGTGACATGGGGCGCCTTCCTGCCAGGCCCGACGAACTGATCACGCTGCCGGCCGGCGCTCCCCGGTACGATGGAGCGAGAACATTCCGCGGCGTGGGCGTGGGCTGGAAGGGACCTTATCTGGCCGTCGGGGAGAGCAAGGAACGATTCCTGGCGGACGGTTGGGGCCGCCCGTACCAGATTACCCCGTACGGCCAGGTCCGCAGCGCGGGACCTGATGGCGTGTACGACACCGAAGACGATATCGTCTATCCTCCCGAACCGCCGCGGATCAGCGGCCGCGTCATGGTCACCGTCAAGCGGGAAGACATCGGGGGCGAGGGTTCGGCCGTGGATCCGACTGGCTACCAGGTGCGGCTCTACTATTCGAACAATGGACAGGAAGCGTTCCTGTCGGCCACCGTGGCGCCTTTTGTCTTCGACAACGTCCACCCGGGTCTGCACGCAATCGCGGTCGTGCGCACCAGCAGCAACCAGGTCGTTGCCCAGGACACGATTGAGGTTCCCGCCAACAGCACAAAGCTCGTCGAGTTGTTCTTCCGCCCGTAGCGCGCGTGCTACACTGCCCTGAAACGCCGGGAACCGTTCTGCCGGCGATGCCGTATCTCCCCTAGAGAGGAATCGCGCGCCGGGGCGGCCGATGATCGGCGCCCGAGGCCCGAGTCAGATCGTATGGCACTGATCGAAACACAGGATCTCTGGAAGACGTACGTGATGGGCACCGAGGAAATCCACGCCTTGCGCGGCGTGGATATCTCCATCGAGCGCGGAGAGTACGTCGCGATCATGGGACCGTCCGGTTCGGGCAAGTCGACGCTGATGAATCTGATCGGCTGTCTCGACACCCCGAGCAAGGGCAGCTACCTGCTGAACAACAAGCAGGTCAGCCAGATGAATGACGATGAGCTGGCCAGGATTCGCAATGAGGAGATTGGTTTCGTCTTCCAGACGTTCAACCTCCTTCCGCGAGCTACGGCCCTCCACAACGTCGAGTTGCCGCTCGTCTACGCCGGTGTGCCGTCCCGGGATCGCCTGGTTCGTGCCAAGGCGGCGATGGACAGGGTGGAGTTGTCGGACCGGATGACGCACCGGCCGAACCAGTTGTCGGGCGGGCAGCGCCAGCGCGTCGCTATCGCCCGGGCGCTCGTGAACAACCCCTCAATCCTGCTGGCCGACGAGCCGACGGGCAACCTGGATTCGAAGACCGGCGCCGAAATCATGGCGCTCTTCGACAAATTGTCGGCTGCGGGCAACACCATCATTCTCGTGACGCACGAAGCCGACATCGCCGCGCACGCGCGGCGCGTCGTGCACATCCGCGATGGCAGGGTCGAAACCGACGCCAGCCGGGCGGCATAGAGAATACGGTAGTCAGTAGACGGTAGCCAGTAGGAGAACACACCTGCCGACGGCGGCCGTGCGGGGCCCTGCCAGCGTGAAGACGGCTTCCGATGCGGCCCCTCGAACCGAGCCGTCCCTCGACGACGCTCGGGACGGTCCTGAGCCCAGCGAAGGGAGCGAGTCGAAGGACCGACAGCGTCAGTTTGCAAAATGCGCCGAAAGGGCCAGGACTGGCTGCGCGAAAAGCGCACACGTCAGACCGGCGAGACGTCCCGGCAAGGCGCTTTTTGCCGGCGAGTGTGAGCGGGGACGCGACGGAAGCCGTCTTCGCGCTGGTGGCTGGCCGCGAGGGAAGGGCACGAACTCAGATGGCCGCCTGGTGGCCCGCCCCGACGTCACGGAGCGGCGCATCGAGATTGGTCGCTACAGAATCGAACACAACCCGCTGTCGCTGTGCTCCAGGGTCCGGATCGGGCACCGCCGAGAGCAGCGCCCGCGTGTACGGATGTGCGGGCTCCCGGAACACATCGTCGGTCGATCCCATTTCCACGATGCGGCCGCGATACATCACCGCGACCCGTGTGCACAGGTGGCGCACCAGCCGGAGATCGTGGGCGATGAAGATCAACGTCAGCGCGAGGGCCTGCTGAAGCTCCATGAACAGGTTGATGATCTGCGCCTGGATCGAGACGTCGAGCGCTGAAATGGGTTCGTCGGCGACGAGCAGCGCCGGCCGGAGCGCCAGTGCGCGCGCCAGGCCGATGCGTTGTCGCTGCCCCCCGCTGAATTCGTGAGGGTACCGTTCGAGTTGCGTCTGGTCGAGCCCGACCAGCGCGAACAGCTCGCGTACCCGATCCCGCCGCTCCTGTCTGGTTCCGATCTTGTGGATGACGAGGCCTTCTTCGACGATCGCGCCGGCTCGCATCCGGGGATTGAGCGAGGCGTACGGGTCTTGAAAGACCATCTGCATCTCGCGACGGAGCGCGCGCATCTGTGCCGGCTTCAGCGCGAAGACGTTCCTGTTCCCGAACAGAAACTGGCCCGAGGTCGGCTCGATCAGGCGGAGCATGCATCGGCCCGTCGTGGTCTTGCCGCTACCTGATTCGCCGACCAGTCCGAACGTCTCGCCCTCCTCAACGACAAAACTCACGCCGTCCACCGCGCGCACGACAGACGACCGGCTGAACGGCGTCGGCCGCCGCGAGAACTGCTTCACGAGTCCGCCGACGTCAACCAGTGCCATCATCCAGCCTTCACATGGAGGTAGCAGCGGGTGTGATGATCAGGCGAGAGCCACGTCTGCTCGGGCGGACGCTGGTCGCACCGGGCCTCGCGATCCCCGCATCGCGGAGAGAATGCGCATCCGGCTGGCAGCGCGGCCAGATCGGGCACGACGCCGGGAATCGCCTTGAGCCGGGTGCCAGGGGCCGACCCTGGCAGCGACGCCAGCAGGCCGCGCGTGTACGGATGGGCCGGCCGCGCGAGCACCACTGCCGTTGGCCCTTCCTCCACGATCCGGCCGGCGTACATGACAGCCACGCGATCGGCCAGGTGCGCCACTACGCCCAGATCGTGAGTGATAAGGAGCAACGCCAGGCCGAACCGTTCCCGCATGTCGCGCAGCAGGTCGAGTATCTCGGCCTGGATGGTCACATCGAGCGCCGTCGTCGGCTCGTCGGCGATGAGCAGGGAAGGGCGACAACCGATCGCGGCGGCAATCAGGGCTCGCTGGCGCATCCCGCCCGACAACTGATGGGGATAGTCGCGAGCACGTTTGGCCGGCTCGGGGATGCGAACGGCCTCAAGCAGTTCCACCGCGCGAACGCGGGCGGCGGCCCTGGTGGCCAGACCGTGCACCACGAGCGATTCGGCGATCTGATCGCCAATCGTGAAGACGGGATTGAGCGCCGTCATCGGTTCCTGAAAGACAAAGCCGATCCGGGCGCCGCGCACGCGCTGCATCTCTGGTTCGTTCAGCACCGTCAGATCCCGCCCCTCGAAGATGATGGCCCCGCCCGTGATTCGGCCCGGCGGCTGGACGAGGCGGATGATCGAGAGAGCGGTGACCGACTTGCCGCATCCGGATTCGCCGACCAGCCCGAGCGTCTTTCCCCGCGGCACCTGGAGACTGACGCCATCGACGGCACGTACCGTCCGCGTAGCGCCGCCACGGGTGACGACGAACTGTGTCGTCAGGCCGCGCACGTCGAGCAGCGGGTGCACCTTAGACCAGACCTTCCTGATACTCGCCAAACTGCTGCCGCAACGTGTCGGCGATCTCACCGACGGTTACCTTCGCTTCAACCGCTGCGACCAGGGGCGGCATCAGATTGTCGCCCGACGCCGCCGCGCGCGACACCGCGTCACGCGCCGCTTGCCAATCGCGCGCACTGCGGCTTGACCGCAGTTGACGCAACCGATCGACCTGCCCGCGCTCGACGGTCGGATCGATTTGCATCGTCTCGATGGTCAACGCATCCGTCGTCATGAACCGGTTGACGCCCACCACGACCGCCTCACCGCTGTCGATGGCCTGTTGAGCCTGATACGCCGCATCCTGGATGGCGCGCTGGACGAACCCGGCATCGATGGCGGCCAGCATCCCGCCGAGCCGGTCGATCGTCTCGATGATCTCCCGCGCGTCGCGTTCGATCTGATCGGTCAGGGCTTCCACGACGAACGAGCCTCCGACCGGGTCCACCGTGTTGGCGACGCCGGTCTCGCAGGCAATGACCTGCTGCGTGCGGAGGGCGGTGGCGGCCGATTCTTCGGTCGGCAGCGCGAGCGCCTCGTCCCGGCCGTTGCAGTGGAGCGATTGCGTGCCGCCCATCACCGCCGCCAGGGCCTGGATGGCCACGCGCACGATGTTGTTGTCCGGTTGCTGGGCGGTGAGCGTGCTGCCGGCCGTCTGCGTGTGGAAGCGCAGGGCCTGGGCGCGAGGGTGCGTCGCGCCGAAGCGGTCGCGCATGATGGACGCCCACAGCCGCCGCGCCGCGCGGAACTTCGCGATTTCTTCCAGGAAATTGTTGTGGGCGTTGAAGAAGAACGACACGCGCTGGCCGACGCTGTTGACGTCGAGTCCGGCCCCGACCGCGGCCTGCACGTACGCGATCGCGTTCGCGAGTGTGAACGCCACTTCCTGGACCGCTGTCGAACCGGCCTCCCTGATGTGGTATCCGCTGATCGAAATCGTGTTCCAGTTGGGCATCTCGCGCTCGCAGAACGCGAACACGTCGGTCACCAGGCGCAGGGATGGGCGAGGCGGGAAGATGTACGTGCCCCGCGCCACGTACTCCTTGAGAATGTCGTTCTGCACCGTGCCCGCGAGCGCGCTCGCCGGCACACCCTGCCGCCTGGCGACCGCGATGTAGAGTGCGAGCAGCGTGCTGGCGGTCGCGTTGATCGTCATCGACGTCGACACGGTCCCCAGCGGGATGCCGTCGAACAGGTCGGCCATGTCCTCGATCGAGTCGATGGCCACGCCGACCTTGCCGACTTCGCCAAGGGCCAGCGGGCTGTCCGAGTCGTACCCGATCTGCGTGGGGAGATCGAAAGCCACGCTCAACCCCGTCACGCCCTGGGCGAGCAGGTAGCGGTAGCGCTCGTTCGACTGCCGCGCCGTGCCGAACCCCGCGTACTGCCTCATCGTCCACAGTCGGCCGCGGTACATCGTCGGCTGAATGCCGCGCACGAAGGGAAACTCGCCGGGATAACCGATCACGCGTTCTCCTGCCTGCGTCCAGACGCGGCGCCGCCTGAACTGATGCGGAGCGCTTTGAGGAACCGCCGGTCGGCGGCGGTCAGGTCCGGACGCGGCGGCGACACGATCGGGTGCGGTTCGACAACCAGAACGGGCGTGGCAGACGGGCACTCCGGATCCACCGAACGCACCTCGGCGGAGAGCGCGACCTTCAACTCGAGGCCGGATTCGCGGGCTTTCGCATGACAGGCTTCCACACGGCGGTCTCCCGCGGCGGCGGCGGCAATCGCGTTGGCCAGTTCCCGCACGAGCCGGTTGGCAAGCGCTTCGTCCACGGCCTTCCTCCTTCACTCGCTGGGCAAAAGGGAGGGCGGACCTGCTGTGGGCGCGAACGGCAGCGAAAGAACAGGTCCGGCCCCGATTTCGCCCCTACGTCAACTGAGCAATGGCCCCACGGCCGGCGTACCGCGCGCGCGATCCCAACTCTTCCTCGATCCGCAGCAACTGGTTGTACTTCACGATGCGATCCGTGCGGCTCGCCGATCCCGTCTTGATCTGGCCCGCGCCGGTGGCCACGGCCAGATCCGCAATCGTCGAATCCTCGGTCTCACCAGACCTATGCGAAATCACCGTCGTGAAGCCGGCCCCGTGGGCCATGGCGATCGCATCGAGCGTTTCGGAGACCGTGCCGATCTGATTGAGCTTGATCAGAATCGAATTGGCGATGCGGAGCGCGATCCCCTGTTCCAGAATCTCCGGGTTGGTCACGAACACGTCATCGCCCACGATCTGCACGCGCCCGCCGAGCCGGCCGGTCATCGCATGCCACCCGTTCCAGTCGCCCTCGGCAAGACCGTCCTCGATCGACACGATGGGGTACTTTCCGACCCAGTCACTGTAGAGGTCGATCATCTGCGAGGACGACCGCGGCGCATCGCCAGACTTCCTGAACAGGTAGGCGCCCTCACGCGTGGTCGGCGGATCCCATGGTGTCGAGCGCGGGGCTTGATCGTCCCAGAGTTCGCTTGCCGCGACGTCAATACCGATGCAGATGTCGCGCCCCGGCTCGTAGCCCGCCTTCGTGATCGCGTCGAGCACCAGTTCCACCGCCTGCACATTGGTGGCGAGACTGGGTGCGAAGCCGCCCTCGTCGCCGACGCCGGTCGAGAGCGTTCGACCCCTCAGTATCCCGCGAAGCGCATGAAAGACCTCGGCCCCGGCGCGCAGCGCCTCGCGGAAGCTTGGCAGGCCGAGCGGCAGGACCATGAATTCCTGAAAGTCCACGTTCGAATCGGCGTGAGCCCCGCCGTTCAGAATGTTCATCATCGGCACCGGCATCAGCCACGGGTCGGCGTCCGGCAGGCCGGCCAACTCCCGGAAGTGCCGATAGAGCGGAACTCGCCGGCTCGAGGCGCAGGCCTTCGCAAACGCCATCGAGACGCCCAGCAGGGCGTTGGCGCCCATCCGGCTCTTGGTCGGGGTCCCATCAAGCGCGATCAACAGCTGGTCGAGTCCGCGCTGATCCAGGTCCTTCCCGATTGCCGCTCCCGCCATTTCCCCGTTCACGTGCCGGACGGCCTGCAGCACCCCTCTGCCGAGGTAGCGCCGCTTGTCGCCGTCCCGCAACTCCAGGGCCTCGCGCTTGCCGGTCGACGCGCCGGAGGGCACCGCCGCCCGTCCGAACGCGCCATCCTGGAGCGTGACGTCAGCTTCCACCGTAGGATTTCCGCGCGAATCCAGAATCTCTCGGCCGTGAATGGCAGCGATGATCATGATAGTCGTCTACCTCCGGATGTGGATGGACCGGAAGGCTGGTCCCGCCCGAGATGTTACCACATGGATCTTGCCGCAAACCTTTGACAGCACTGAGGGTTGGAGCCTATGATCGAATAGCGAAGTTCCGCCTGAAACTCCTGATTACGCCTCCATGGCCACCGGCGGAATGTCGCGACGAGGAGCAGAGCCGATATGTTGATCCGTCGATGGGTGCTGACACCCGTGCTGTTAACGTGTCTTGCGAGTACCGCCGCGTCGTTGTCGCCCGTCCTCGCTCAGCAGAAGAAGGACTCGAAGCTCGACAAAGCTCAGCAGCAGGAATTGCAGGCCGCATACAAGATGGCTGATGCCATGGCCGCCGGGCAGCCGGTGCCGGGCGACATCGGCCTGTCCATTCACACCGATTTTCTCAAGGCCCAGAACGGCCTGACCTTCGTGCCGTTCGTGCTGTCGCTCGATCCGGCGCAGCTGCCGTCCAGGTCGGTGACGCTTTATCTGCGGGTTGTCGCCAGGACACCCGCCGCGGCCCCGGCCGCCGCTGCAACCGACGCCAAGAACTTGAAGAAGGACGCGAACCCGACCAAGGATCCGGCCGCCGCTCCAGCGCCGGAATATGCCTTTCAGGGTGTTCACTTTGTCGACTTGAAGGCCCCGGCGCCGGGCCGTCCCTACCGCCTGGCACGCGCGTTTTCGGTTCCCGCTGGCGACTACGACCTCTACCTCGTCGTGAAGGAGCGGACGCCGGCCGGCGCGAAAGGCAAGACCCCGGCCCAGAAAGTCGGGTTCCTCAAACAGCCCATCACCGTACCGGATCTCTGGGGCAACGATCTCGCGACGAGCAGCATCATCATCGCCGATGAGGTGAAGCCGCTCGACACGCCGCCGACGGCGGAGCAGATCGTCGAACAGCCGTATACGTTTGGCAATACCATCGCGGCGCCCGCAACCAGTACCAAATTCTCGAAGACCGGCAGCCTGTCAGTAGTGTTCCAGATCTACAACACCGGTTCGGATGGCAATCGCAAGCCGGACGTCGCCGTCGAGTACCTGTTCTATCAACGATTCAGCGACAAACCGGAGAAGTTCTTCAACAAGACAAGCCCGCAGGCGTTCAACGCGACGACACTGCCGCCGCAATTTGACACGGCGGTGGGCCATCCTATCCCCGGGGGCTTTTCCGTGGCGCTTGCGAGCTTCCCGGAAGGTGAGTATCGTTTGGAGATCAAGATCACCGATAAGCTTTCGGGCAAGGTCATCGTGCGGAACATCATGTTCTCGGTGGCCGTCTGAGCGGCCCGACGCCGGGGCCAGAGCCCGCCCCGGGTCGCAAGCGGCAGTGGGCACTTGACGGGTAGGCCTATGACACGCGTATCCACGTTCGTAGTCGTGGCGGCCGCCGCGGGTCTCGTCGCGGCCACCGGGCCGGCCTCCGCACAGTCCGTGTCGATCCGCTCGCCACAAGCCATCGTGGCGCGTGCGACCGCACAGGGCGACATCCAGGGACTGGTGGTCGACACCAAGGGTCGGCCGCTGGCCGGTGCCATGGTGTCGGCGCTCGGGTCAACCGTCGCCTTTGCGCTCACTGCCAAGGATGGCCGCTTCCGCCTTGACGCGCTTCCGACAGGCGCCTACACCGTGCGCATCCATCTGGACGGCTTTATTCCGGCTCCCCGGCAGATGGTCGAGGTCAGGCCGAGCGTCCCCGCACTGGTGTCGGTCGCGCTGCGATCACTCACCGACAACGGTTCCCCGGCGCAGACAGCCCAGGTACTGGCGGCCGGCCTGCTGCCGATGGACGGTCTGCCGGTGGGAGCCACGAGCGTTGCCTCCACCGCCGATCACGACCACACTGAAGCCGATTGGCGCCTTCGCCATCTTCCGCGCAGCGTGTTGAAGGACATTGAAGACGCCAGGGGAGTGGCCGCGGGGGACGCGGGCGCAGAAGCGGGCCGATCATTCCTGGGCCGCGCATTTGATTCGTCGGCCAGGTTCGCCTCTGGCCTGTTCGATGCGATTCCGCTGACCGGGCAGGTCAATCTGATCACCATCGGGTCGTTCAACGGTTCGTCGGACGCCTGGTCACCCAATGCGGTGGCGTCGGCTGGCGTGGCCTACATTGACCTTGGTGCGCCGGCAGGAGGCCTGGGTGACTGGGCCGTGCGCGGCGCCTTGTCGCAAGGTGGCCCAGGATCGTGGTTCGTCGCCGGGAGTCTGACGGCGAGGCGCTCGGCCGAGCATCGGTTCGTGGCGGGCATCACGTACAGCGCGCAGCGCTACGATCGGTCGAGCGTGTTGGGCGTTCCCGACATGAGTGCCGGTTCGCGGTCGGTCGGCACGGCCCATGGATCCGACGAGTGGACGCTGTCGCCCAACGTCACGGTCGGCTACGGCGTGACCTATTCGTGGCAGGACTATCTCAGCGGAAACGGCTTCTTCAGCCCGCGCGTCTCGATGACGCTGCGCCCCGTCGAACGAGTCCGTGTCCGGGCCGTCGCCGCCCGCTATGTGGTCGCCCCGGGGGCCGAGGAGTTCCTTCCCGGCGCCGCCAGCGGTACCAGTCTGATGCTGCCCGCGCAGCGGACGTTCTCGCCCTGGGTTGAGGCCGAGGGTTTCCGTCCGCAGCGGACCGATCACTTCGAGATCGCGATCGAGCGGGACGTCGCGGCCTTCGTCTTGGGGTTCCGGACGTTCTATCAGCACGTCGCCGATCAGGGCGGGGCCGTGTTTGCGGTCGCGACTCCAGGCCGAGTTGTGCCCAGCCTTGGCCACTACTACGTCGCCACGCTCGGTGACCTGAATGCTCGAGGCTGGAGCGTCAGCGTGAGCCGGGCCCTCGCCGGCGGCGTGCGAGGCGCGGTGGACTATACCCAGTCGACCGCCAGTTGGGACCGCCTGCCCGATCCGTCCGTTACGTCATTCTGGGTCGGAAGGCGGAGCGGTGATCGGCAGCGGCTGCACGATTTGACGACTTCACTTGAAACCGACATCCGGCCGACAGCAACCCGCGTCTACGTCCTCTACAAGGTGAACACCGGGTTCACGCACCAGACGACCTCCGGCGGGACCGTGGGCCTCGACACCAGGTTCGATGTTCAGGTGAATCAGGCGCTGCCGTTTCTTCGTTTCACGTCAGCCGACTGGGAACTTCTGGTCGCCGTGTGCAACCTGTTCCGCGAGTCGAGCATCGAGCGGTCCCTGTACGACGAACTGCTGGTCGTGCGGCCTCCCAAGCGCGTCGTCGGTGGCGTCCGGGTCCGGTTCTAGTGTTGGGCTCTGCGACCGTCAGGAGGCGGGCGGTCGCGCGGAATCCGCCGAGAGAAATCCATTTTATTGGAACATTCATCCGCACAGATGGATTTGCGCGGAGCCAATGCCGAAGAAGTCTATTTAAGTTGTTGTAACAAAAAGATTTATTCATTTGTCGTGGCACCGGTTCTTGGTATGTTGATTGCTAAGTCATTCGACATATCGATTCCGCGGCAGACTTGCTCACTCGGGACATCGAGCCGAGCGGGCGTTTCTCTCGGGATTGGGTCTTGAGACCTCGCGACGGTGATTGCGCGCGGGGGCGCTCACCTGATTCGGATGCGTTCAGGGTTACCCGACGTGATGTACGACAGCCAGGTGCGGGCAGATGAGTCCCGGAAGTCCGCGGTTGGGCAAACGACGCCCAGCGCGCTGGGCTGGACTGTTGCCGTTGCACTGGTTGTCGTTCTGCTCGCGTTGGGTGTCGCGAACATCTTCGCCCGGGCGACATGGCACGAGGTCGAAGACGGCGTGCTCTGGGCGCCGCGGTCCCAGGGTGTGACGGCGATCGACCTGGCCGGCGAGTCGGCCGCCTCACGCGCCGGGCTTCGTACGGGCGACGTGCTGGTGGCGATCGACGGCCAGCCGGTTGACAGTCCGTCCGACGTGGTCGAGTTTGCCCACCGCGCGAAGCCGGGATCACTTGTCACCTACACGCTGCTGCGAATAGGCGCGCGCGAGATGATCCAGGTGCACCTGGCCCCGATTCCGCAGGGCAACAGCGTCTTGTACTACGTGCTGGCTGCGGTGGGCGTCTTTACGCTGATGGTCGGCGCGGCCGTCAGGCTGCGGCGGCCAGGCAATCAATCGTCGCTCCATTTCTTCTGGCTGTCGATCGTGTTCTTCGGTGTGTTCGCGTTCTCGCCAGCCGGGCGGTTCAATCATCTTGACTGGGTGTTCTACTGGGCTGATGAGATATCGCTCCTGGCTCTCGGGCCGATGCTGCTCCATTTCAGCCTGGTGTTTCCCGATCGCAGCACCAGTTGGGCTCGCACGGCGCTCGGAGCCCGGCTGCTGCCGCTCATTTACCTGCCCGCGCTCCTGATGGGCACGGCTCGGGTCGTCGCGATTGCCAGGCTCGATGGGCAGCCGGATCTGTGGCGGGTGATTGCCGCGCTCGATCGGATTGATCCTCTATATTTCTGCCTCTTCCTTGCGTGCGCCTTCGTCGTGTTGGCCCGCGCGTTGACCCATGTGCGATCCGTGACGGCGCGCCGGCAGCTTCGGTGGATTGTCTGGGGCACGGTGCTTGGCGGCGGACCGTTCGCCGTTGGCTATGCGTTGCCGTTTGCGCTCGGCGTCGTGCCGTCGGTGCGGATGGAATTGCTGGCCATTCCGCTTGGGCTGATTCCACTGGCGTTCGCCTCGGCGATTGTGCGCTACCGGCTGATGGACGTCGAGGTCATCGTCAAACGCAGTCTGGTGTACGTAGCGGCCGTCGCGGTGAGCATCGCGATCTACGCGCTGCTGCTGCGCGTGGCCGGCTGGCTGTTCCTGGAGAACGGGTCGCAGACCAACACGATTATCGCGGCCCTCGCCACGCTGGTGATGGTGCTGCTGGCGCGGCCGGTCAGGGATGGCTTCCAGACGGTGCTCGACAAGGCTTTCTATCGCGACCGCTACGACTACCGCCGGGCGCTGGTCGGATTTGCGCGCGACCTTTCCACCGATCTGGATGTGGATCGCCTCAGCGACCGGCTTGTGGCGCGCGTGACCGAAACACTCGTGATCGACCGGATGGCGCTGATGCTGTTCGACGAGGCCGACGGCTGCTTCCGGACGCTGCGCTCGCAGGGATTTGTCGGGCAGCCGCCCGAACTGGGCGTGCGATCCGGGATCGGCGCCCGCCTGGCCGCAGGACATGTCATTGCGCTCGACGACCCGCTGTCGCCGCGGCGGTTCTCGATGGACGAGATCGAGCGCTGGCTCGATCAGGGCGTGCACTACTTCATTCCCTGCGTGTCCAAGCAGGCCACGATAGCGCTGCTGGTACTGGGACGCAAGGAACGCGCCGAGCCGCTGAGCAGCGAGGACATGGCGCTGCTGGTCGCTGTGGCGGCGCAGGTTGCGACATCGCTCGAGAACGGTCGTCTGTACCAGCAACTCAAGCAGCAGGCGTCCGAAGTCGAACGGATGCGGCAGTTCAACGAGAACATCCTCGAATCACTCGACAACGGCCTTGCTGTGGTTGATGCGAACGACCGGGTGGTGAGGTGGAACCGGTCACTCGAGCAGTTGTACAAAGTGCGGCGCGACGAGGCCATCGGGCAACGTCTTGAGGACCTGTTCTCGCCGGCATTCATCGACGCGCTCCGCGCCGCGCGGCCGGACAGTTCGTCGTCCGGGCCGGCGGTGTACCGGATGCCGCTCGGGTCGCTTCGGGGGCGTGCCGACGAGGGCCTGCTCGTGAATATCGCCGTGGTCCCGTTGCAGGGCGACGGCGCCGGTGCGGAGGCCAAGGGGTCGATCCTCGTGTTCGAGGATGTGACCGCGCGGGCGCGGCTCGAAGAACAGCTGCAGATCTCCGACAAGATGGCGTCGATCGGCCTGCTGGCCGCGGGCGTGGCGCACGAAGTCAACACGCCGTTGACCGGCATCTCGAGCTATACACAGATGCTGCTGGAGCGCGCGAGCCCGGACGACCCCGACACGAAACTGCTCGAGAAGATCGAGCGGCAGACGTTCCGCGCCGCCAAGATCGTCAATGGGCTGCTGACATTGGCGCGCGGGGGACAGGCCCCAGGCGAGCACGCCCCCACCGACATCAATGGCGTCATCAACGACGTGCTGGCGCTGCTCGAACATCAGTTGAAGGCGGTCAATGTCCAGATCCGCCGGGATCTGTCGCCCGTGCCGCCCGTCGTCCTGGGCATGGAGCACAAGCTGCAACAGGTGTTCCTGAATCTGTTCATCAACGCCCGCGACGCGATGCCGCGAGGCGGATGGCTGTCGATCACGACACGCACGCGCGGTGACGAGGCCGTCATCGACGTTGGCGACACCGGCGCCGGGATTCAGGCAGAACACCTCGCGCGCATCTACGATCCGTTCTTCACCACGAAGTCGGTTGGGGAGGGAACAGGGCTCGGCCTGTCGATCACCTACGGCATCGTGCACGAACACGCCGGTACGGTCACGTGCAACAGCCGCGTCGGCGAGGGCACCAGGTTCACCGTCACCCTGCCCCTCGCACAGGGCGCCTCGCGCTCTGCGGCAGGCGGCGCCTAAGCCGTGGCTGTCGATCCTGTCGCCACCCGCCGGGGAACCATTCTCGTCATCGACGACGAGGAGATCATGCGGGAGATCCTCGAGGCGCTCCTGAGACGCGAGGGGTACGAAGTGCGCCTGGCGTCGAGCGGGGCCGAGGGCCTTGAACTGGTGCGGTCCGTGCCGATCGACGCGGCTGTCGTCGACGTCATGATGCCCGGGATGGATGGGCTGACGGTGCTCGACGAGATCAGGAGAATCGACGAGGACATCGCGGTCATCATGATCACCGCGTATGCCTCCGTCGACACGGCCGTCGCCGCGATGAAGCGCGGCGCCTTCGACTACGTCACCAAGCCGTTCAAGAACGACGAAGTCCTGGCCGTGCTGCACAACGCCGTCGAGCGGCGTCAGTTGGTGACCGAGAATCGCGCGCTGCGCCAGAACCTGCAGGAGCGCTACCACAAGTTCGACAACATCATCGGCCGCAGCGCCAGGATGCGCGAGGTCTTCGACCTGATCATCCAGGCCGCGCCCAGCCGGTCGACGATTCTGATTGCGGGTGAAAGCGGCACGGGCAAGGAACTGGTGGCGCGGGCCATTCACACGCACTCGGCTCGAGCCGACCGGGCGTTTGTCACGGTGAATTCGGGGAATCTCCCTCCGGATCTGCTCGAGTCGAATCTGTTTGGCCACGTCAAAGGCGCATTCACCGGCGCGGTGTACCCCAAGAAGGGACTCTTTGAGGTCGCCGACCGCGGCAGCATCTTCTTCGACGAGATCGGAAACATCCCGCTCGAGACCCAGCCGAAGCTCCTGCGCGTCATCCAGGAGCGCGAGTTCATGCGCCTCGGCGGGGTGGAGACCATCAAGGTCGACGTCCGGATCATCGCCGCCACCAACGTGGACCTCCGACAGATGATGGCCGACGGCCGATTCCGCGAGGATCTGTACTACCGGCTGCACGTCATCACGATCCCGCTGCCGGCGCTCAGGGAACGAAAGGAAGACATCCCGCCGCTCGTCCACCATTTCCTTCACAAGTACGGCGAGGAGAACGACAAGGGTGATCTGGAGCTCACGCCGGATGCTCTGGATCTGCTGGTCGACTACGACTGGCCAGGCAATGTGCGCGAACTCGAGAACGTCGTCGAGCGCGCGGTCGTACTGTCGCCGGGCTCGCGGATTGGTGTCGACCTGATACCCGAGCAGGTCAGGCGGAAACCGACGTTCCAGATCCCGATGGTCGTCGTGCCGCCGGAAGGACTGTCGCTGAAGGATGTGGTGTCGGACTTCGAGCGGCGGCTGATCGAGACCACGCTCGACACGACAGGCGGCGTGCAGAAGCGCGCGGCGGAACTGCTGCGCATCAAGCCGACGACCCTGAACGAGATGATCAAGCGCTACGAGATCCGTCCGCGTCGGAAGCGCAACGGCGCAAGCGGATCTGCTGGAGATGGCGACGGCGGAGACACCGAGCCCACCACGCCAGAACCCGTCTCGTCCTGACAGCCATCTACAGGCGCGATTGATCGCGCCCAGGTAGGGGCACGGCATGCCGTGCCCTATGAGCATCTCCGGTCCGTCTACCGCCTACCGTCTACTGTCTCCCCGCACCGTTCCCACCATCCGTTCGATTTTCGTCATCACGAGATCCCAGCGGTAGTGATCCCTGACGTAGGCGTGCCCGTTCCGGCCCATCGCGTCGTGCAGACCGGAGTCGGCCACCAGCAGCCTGAGGCATTCCACGAACTCGTCACGGTCGGCGTAGT
>JAPKZO010000030.1:0-17957 GCA_026393755.1 Acidobacteriota bacterium | reverse complement strand
ACAACCCGGCGCGGCTGCTCACGCAGTGAGCGACGAGCACCTCGCTCCTGGCGTTCGCCAGGATGGGTGTGCCCGCGGCAAACGCCTCGAGTGCCAGCAGCGACAGGCTCTCGTAGGGTGACGGCACGACGACGACGGTGGCCGCCTCGAGCGCCTGGGTGCGCTCACGGTCAGGCAGGAGCCCGGCAAAGCGGATAGCGGGGTCCTCCGGCAGCGGCATCAGCTTCACGCCCATCAGCACGAGCTGGGCCTCGCCGCCTTCGGCGTGATAGGTGCGGAAGTACTCCACGAGCTCCTCGCAGCCCTTACCCTTCTCGATGCGCCCTCCATAGAGCGCGATCGGGCCGTGCAGCCTGTGCCGGCGCCTGAACGCACCGCCCCGGCCGCCAAACGACGACCGCGGCAGTCGGTCGTCCGCGGTCTGCTGTTCGTCGTCTTCTCCGTCGGCGGCTTCGGCCTGTCCGCCGGGACCGTGCGCAACCGGCGGCAAGTCCACTCCACAGCCGATGGTCTCCTGGGCAATCGCGCGAATAGAGAAGCGCGACGCGACAAACCGCCGTTCGACCTCGGTGTTGTACGCGATGCCGGCCGCACTGCCGAAGACCTCCTCGTAGATCCCGAGATGCATGGCGGCCTCGTCATGCGCGGTTGGCACGAGAATGCTGCGCTGAGGCGCGACCTGGATGCCCAGGACTGTCGGTGCGTAGAGGGACGTGAAGAAAATCAATGCGTCAAACGTCTGGTGGTGCCGTTTCAGGTACTCGACGAGCGCCGGGCACCAGGGCCCGAGCTGACGCAGCCATTCCAGCTCATCCGAGCGTGAATGCGCGTGGTTGAAGATCCAGTCCGAATAGCGGTTGAACGCGTCGATGTCGCGCGTCTGCGCGTTGGCGAAGCGCCGGACCGTCACGCCCCGGACCCGGTCGGAGCCCTCGGGATATTCGTTCTTCCAGGAGACGTCATCCCACGCGCAGGTGGTCAGCACCTCGATGTCATGGCGCTCTGCGAGCCGCTCGGCCCACAGCCTGCACATGTACTCCGCGCCACCCAGAATGTCCGAGCCGTACCGTTGGACAATGAAAGCTAGCTTCACAGGAATCGACCCACCAGCTGCCGCCACTCGGTGTCGACGCGGCTGCCCGGAAAATACTCAGCGTTCACGACCGCCTCCCCGTCTTGAGGGAGGCTCCTGACGGAAGATCCCTGACCACGTCGTTGGCTGGACGGCAATTCATGCGCCTGCGCGCCCACCAGCCAGGCAGCGGATCGACACCGGCCACCGGGAGAGCAGCACGATCGGCCTGCTGCAGCCGGTGCAGCATGTCCATGTACTTGCGTTCGATGACCGGCCAGTCGTAGTGCCGCAGGTAATAGGCGCGACCGTTGCTGCCGAGCGATTGGGCCAGCGGCCGGCTGCTCTCGATGAGGTTCAACGTTTCTCGAAACTCCCCGTAGTTCTCGTAGTAGAGGCCGCCGTTGCTCCGGATGCACTGACCGCGCAACACGTCGCACCGCCCGTTGGCCAGCACCGGCTTGCCCATCGCCCAGGCCTCGAGCGCCACCATCGAGAGACTCTCGAAGTACGACGGCATGATGAGAGCCTCTGAGGCCGCGATCGCGTCGAACTTGTCCTCGTCCGAGACGAATCCCAGGTGGCGGATGCGCGGATGATCGGGAATCGGCAGGATCGAATTGCCTATCAGGACCAGCATCAAGTCGCCACTGACCGTGCGCGCGTACCGCTGGAAGTACGCGAACAGCTCCTGGCAGCCCTTGTTCCCGTCGATCCGCCCGACATACACGACAAACGGCGACTCGATGCCGTGGTGTTGCCGGAAGCGTCCGGGCCTGGTCGTCTCGGGAACCTCGGATCCGATACCCACCACGACGTCCGGTACCTCGGCATTGCCAGACACCGCGTGGATCATCGCCCGTTCCTCGAACGAGTTGTACATCAGCGCCCGGGTTGCTCGGAACACCGGCCCGAACATCGACAGCCCGACTGCGCCCTCCCGCTCCGCCGTCGGCACCAGCAGCGACCGCGATGCGGCGGCCCGGATGCCGTGATACGAGTGGTAGTACCGGAAGCTGAAGAAGATGAAATAGTCATAGCAGTCTTGATTCTCGCTGATGTGCCGGATGAGCGCCGGCGAGGTCGGTCCCTCGCTGTCAAGCCACGCCAGCTCATCGGCGAGCGAGTGTGTCTGTTCCAGCACGCGCTCCGAACGCCGCGCGAACTGCTTGACGACTCGCTGCCGGCTGACCGGGAACCGCCGCACGCGGACGCCTTTCAGCTCCTCGACACCCTCGGGCAACTCATTGGCCCACGTGATGTAGTCGCGGGCGCACGTGGCCAGGACCTCGACCTCGACGTGGCGCGACAGATGCTCCGCAACGTAACGGGCGTGCAACTCCGCCCCCCCGTTGATGTCGAGGCCGTACCGCTGGACAACGATGGCGATTTTCACTGGTCGGGTGTGTCGCGATTCGGAACCGCTGCCGGCGTGGGCTCCGGTGGCGTGGCGGCGGGCCCGGATTCCACTCCATCCGGGCTGCCGCTCTCCAACGCCAGCCGTCCCGTGCCGCTCGCGTCTCCCCGGCCGCGCCGGCGCCGCCGCCGGCGGCGCTGGGCCTCGCCCGTGGTCTGGCCGTCTGCCTGGCCGGGCTCGCGCCTGCCCTCTGGCGGTGCTCCTGCTCCTGCGGACCGCGTGGGCGGCAATGCCCCAGGTGACTTCGCCGGCGGCGCCCCTGCGGACCGCGCCGGCTCAGCCCCAGGCGCGGCGCCGGGCCGGGATTGGACCACGTTTTCCAGCGCCCGCGCGCGCCGCTCGTTGAAGTCGAGGCGGCTCGAGAGCGACTCCACCCGCATCTTCAGGCTCCGCACTTCGACGGTGAGCCGCGTGAGCTCGACCACGACGTTATGGATGAGGACGAGATTGAGCCGCTGCTCCCGGACCGCGTGCCGGATGGAGTTCAGCTTCCTGAACGGCCCCAGGAGCCGGCTCACCAGCAGCCTTGTGCCTCCGGGCAGCTTGCCCCCCAGGCCGGGCGCCGGGGCCGGCTCAGCCGCCTTGCGGCCCTTCAGGTAGTGATCCAACAGGTCGGAACCGGCGCGGGTCGGATCGAGAAATCCTTCGATCTTCACGTTGGCGAGTTCGCGGATCTCGTCCTCCGTGCAGTCGACGCCGCGCTTCTCGCGAATCCGCGCACGGATCCGGCCCATGATCTGCTCGACGTCGACCGAGTCGGCTCGAACAGTAGAGTCGGACGGCATAGGTCACACTCCAAATGGCCTGTACAGGATCACCACCACCACCACGGCCCAGAGCACCACGCAGACCAGCAGCGGCCTGTCGTTCATGAGCATTTCGGAAGGGCTGCCCCCTCCCTCACGCTGGTGCACGAGGTACAGGTAGCGGAAGATGCCATACAGGGGAAAGGGAATCGTCAGTCCCAGCATGTCGGTCCCGAACTTCTGGGACGTCTCCGGGCTGATGCAATAGAAGATGTAGGCCACCAGCGTCGACGCCGTGACCACCGAGATCATCTGGTCCAGCAGGTACGGGCTGTACTCACCCAGAATCGGGCGATGGCTGATCGCCCCGTCCGCCAGCATCACCAGTTCGTGCCGGCGCTTGCTCAGGGCGAGAAACAGCGCCAGTAGAATCGTCACCACCAGCAGCCAGTGGCTGATTGGCACATCAATCGCCACGGCGCCCGCCACGGCCCTCAGAACGAAGCCGAAAGCGATCGTCAACACGTCGACAATCACGATGTGCTTGAGCGGACCCGAATAGAGTGCCTGCAGCACCAGATAACTGACAGCCACCAGGCCGAACGACCAGCTCAGCAGGAAGGACACGCCGAGGGCGCCGATCGTCAGGATCGCAGCGAGGCTGCCTGCCAGCGCGGGCGAGATGGCACCGGATGCGATGGGCCGGGACGACTTGACCGGATGCCGCCGGTCCGCGTCTTGGTCCACGATGTCGTTGAAGACGTAGACCACGCCCGACAAGAGACAGAAGGCGCCGAACGCCGCGGCTGTTCGGCCGAGCGCGACCGGATTGAACAGTTCGCGGGCGCCGGGCTGAAACAGCAGCCCGGCAAACACAATGAGGTTCTTGGTCCACTGCTCGGGACGCAGCGACTTGAGGAAGTGGATCACGACAGATCCACCCCGCGCCCCTCCATCGCTGGAGGGGCCGGTCGCCGGTGTTTGGGCAGAAGCACGGCGCGCCATGAAGCGCGGTAGTCAGCGGGCGTCAGGCGCCGAAGCTCTTGACGGCCTCGCCCTCGGAATCGAACGTATCGAACACCGTGAGCAGCTTGGTGATCGACAGCAGATCCGTGATGCGCTTGGTGAGATTGAGCAGCTTCAGACTGCCGCCCTGACGGCTCACCGTGGTATAGGTCCGCACAATCTCGCCCAGCCCTGCGCTGTCGATGTACGGCACATCGCCAAGGTTGAGCACAATCTTCTTGCATCCCTTCTCGACAACACCGGTGACCTTCTTCCGCAGCAACTCGTCACCGTCACCGAGAGTCATCTTGCCTTTCATGTCGAGAATCGTGACGCTACCGACGGTTCGTTCATCAATCTGCATGACAATGTCCCTTCACCCGCTGAGGGAGCGGTCCCGTAAAGAGAGGGAACTTCAGACCAGTATCGTACTGCAGGTCTTCGGACCCGGTCAACGCTCGGCCGACGGCCGGCCGAGCGTCCCCAACCTCAACTACCCAAGCGTCTTCCGTTGTTGGAAACACTCGCGGCAGTAGACCGGGCGGCCCTGGCTCGGCTTGAACGGCACGGTCGTTTCCTTGCCGCACGCCGAACAGGTGGCCCGAATCTCCACGCGTTCGCGCACCTGTCCGCCGCCATGACCCTGCGCCTGGCGTGACCCGCGCTTAGCTTTACACGCTTTGCAGCGTTTCGGCTCGTTCGTAAAGTGCTTGTCAGCGAAGAACGCCTGCTCTCCCGCCGTCCACACGAAATCCGAACCGCAGTCCGCGCACTGAAGGATCTTGTCGTGGAAGTCCATCGACTCGCCCTCGGTCTAGTCCGCCTCTCGACGGATCTTTTTCCGATTCCGCTTGCGCGCCAGCGCCTGCTTTGCGCGGCGTTTGTCACCCGGCTTCAAGTAGAACGAGTGTTTCTTGATGTCCTTGATGATGTCTTCCTGCTGCACCTTCCGCTTGAAACGGCGGAGTGCGCTCTCGATCGACTCGCCTTCCTGCACTTTCACTTCAGCCACGACTAGAACACCCCCCTCCGTGGCTCGATGTAGCATCGGGACGGCCTACCTGTCAGAGATAGGCCGTCGCCCGAATATGCTAGGCTATCACAGCTTGCGGCCGACCTCGGGCACAAACCCGCCGTCCCCGCGTATCTATCCGCCTCAGCCGCTCGTACTGGTTCAGCCCATGAAAGTTCTGGTCGTTGGCGGCGGTGCCCGCGAACACGCTCTCGTCTGGAAGCTGGCCGCCGAACCCGGTGTCGATTCGGTGGTCTGCGCGCCGGGCAATGTCGGCATAAGTCGAACGGCCCGGTGTGTCCCGGTGACCGCCGACGATCCGGCTGCCTTGCTCGCGCTGATCGAGCGCGAGCACATCGACTTTACCGTCATCGGCCCGGAACTCCCGCTCACCCGGGGCGTTGTCAATATTCTGACGCGCGCCGGTCACCCCTGCTGCGGTCCCAGCCGTGAGGCGGCACGTCTGGAATCGAGCAAAGCGTTTGCGAAAGACGTGATGGCACGCTGCGGTGTGCCCACCGCGCGCCATCTCACGTGCGACTCCGCAGCCGCCGCGCTCGACGCGGTCAGCCGCGCGCCGTTCGGTTACCCGGTGGTCCTCAAAGCCGATGGTCTTGCGGCCGGCAAAGGCGTGGTCATCGCGCCAGACCGGGCCGCCGCCGCCGTCGCTATCCACGACATGATGGTGGAGCGCAGGTTCGGCGAAGCCGGCGCCCAGATCGTCATCGAGGAACACTTGCAGGGCCGCGAAACCTCCTTCTTCGTCCTGACCGACGGGGTGAATGCGCGCGTCCTGCCGTCGGCGGAAGATCACAAACGCGCCTACGATGGCGACGAAGGGCCCAACACCGGAGGCATGGGCGCATTCTGCCCGAGCCCGATGATCGACACGACGACCGCCGAGAGGATTCTCGACCAGATTGTCCTGCCCACCCTCGGTGGGATGGCCGCCGCTGGAAATCCCTACCGCGGCTTCCTCTACTGCGGCTTGATGATGACGACGGGGGGACCCCGTGTCATCGAGTTCAACGCGAGACTCGGCGACCCGGAAACCCAGGTGATGCTGCCGGCGATTGACGAAGACCTGCTGCCGCACCTGGTGGACGGATCCCGCGGCGCATTGAAATCCGGAGTGTGCCGTGTGCGCGCCGAAGCCCATGTCGGAGTTGTTATGGCGTCTGGCGGTTACCCGGGTCGGTTCGAGACCGGCAAGACAATTGGCAGCCTCGCCGAGGTAGAGTCGTTGCCGGACGTATGGGTGTTTCACGCCGGCACCGCGCAGCGTGGCGAGACGATCGTCACCAATGGCGGCCGGGTTCTGACCGTCGTCGGCCGCGGGCGGGACTTTCAAACCGCGCGGACCACGGCGTACGACGCCGTATCGCGCATCACGTTCGACGACGCGCACTTCCGGCGCGACATCGGGCTGCGGGCGATTGAAGGGGAAGCCGCCCCCCGTGTCGGCCGGGGTGGACATTCGTAGAGACCGACCCCCGTGTCGGCCCTGACACGCAGGGGCCCGGTCCACAACGCCGATCGATGAACCGCGGCATGGAGTGCTGGAGCGACCAACGATGACGCCAATCCAGGTTCAGATTCTGATGGGCTCCGATTCGGACGCCCCGATCATGCGCGGCGCCGTCGAGGTACTGCGCGAACTGGGCATCTCGTGCGAGATGACCGTCGCGTCGGCCCACCGATCGCCGGCGCGGGTGCAGCGCATCATGGCCGACGCTCCGGCTCGCGGCGTCCAGGTGTTCATCGTTGGCGCCGGAGCGGCTGCCCACCTGGCCGGCATGGTGGCTGCACACACCGCGAAGCCCGTCATCGGCGTGCCCATCGACTCGTCGCCCCTGCTCGGCCTCGACGCGCTGCTGTCGACCGTGCAGATGCCGCCAGGCGTGCCGGTGGCCACCGTCGCGATCGGAAAATCGGGAGCGACGAATGCCGGAGTGCTGGCTGCCCAGATTCTGGCGATTGCCGATCCGGCCCTTGCCGAACGTGTCGTCGCGTACAAGGCCCGGCTCGCCGACAAAGTCGAGCAGGCGGCCGCACGCGTAGCCGCTGACGAGAAGTAGGCTTGTAGGGGCACGGCATGCCGTGCCCTTACGGGTCGTCACATGCCGACCCCCGAATCCTTGTCCCGAATGACCTACGCCATCCTCACATTCGGCTGCCGGGTGAACCAGGCCGACTCCTTCGCATTCGAGGAGGGCTTGCGGATGCGAGGTGCCGTCGAAGCCCCGGCTGCCGCCGCCGATCTGGTGATCGTCAATACCTGCTCCGTCACCGGTGCGGCCGATCAAGGCGCACGGCGCGCCATTCGGGGGCTTTCCCGCGACAACCCTTCTGCGCATATCGTCGTGACAGGCTGCTACGCCACGCGCAAGGCCGGCGATCTCGCCTGCCTCCCCAGCGTCCGCATCGTTGTGCCTAACCAGGGAAAAGAAGGCTTGTTGCGGATGCTCGACGACGAACTCGCCTTCTCGATCCGCGACCGGTCAGGTCAGGGCGACGACTCGTGCGATGCGGGACACATCGCGCCTGGAGCGATGGGACGAACCGCCTACCCGCTCCGCGTACAGACCGGATGCGACCAGGCATGCGCGTTCTGCATCATCCCGTCCACGCGCGGACACTCGCGCAGCCGCCCGCTGGCCGAAATCCGAGACGACGTCTGTCGTGTCGCCGCGGCGGGGTACAAGGAGCTGTGGCTGGTGGGCGTCCACCTCGGGTCCTTCGGGCGCGACCTGCAGCCGGCCTCGTCGCTGGTCGAACTGCTTCGGGATCTCGATCGCCAGCCCGGCGACACGACGTTTCGGATCAGTTCGCTCGAGCCGATGGATTGCCCGCCGGACGTGGTCGACATGGTGGCCCGGTCCGGTCGATTCGCCCCGCATTTCCACCTGCCGCTCCAGCACGCGAGCGATCGCATCCTTCGCGCCATGCGGAGGCCGTACTTCTTCGAGCGCTACCGCGATCTGGTTGAGTCGATTCACGCGCGGCTGCCGTTCGCTTCAATCGGGACCGACCTGATCGTGGGCTTTCCCGGCGAGTCTGATCAGGACGTGGAGCTGATGGCTCGGGAAGTCGAGCGCATGCCGCTCACTTACCTGCACGTCTTTCCATATTCAGATCGGCCTGGCACCGCCGCCGCGGCGATGACGCCAAAGGTGGACGCGGCCAGAACGAGAACGCGAGCCCGCCGCATGCGCGACGTGGCGAAGCGGCTCACTGACCGATTCGTCGCGTCACAAGTCGGACTGGTGCGTCCCGGCCTCACACTGGCCGATGGCACGACGGTGCTGACAGACAACTTCCTCAAGGTCCGCATCCCACCGGGCCTGGAGCGCAACACGCGCGTGCGAGTCCGCATCGACTCGCCCGCGCTCGACGGGACGGTAGAGGGCGCGGCGGAGCGATGCCGCTACTCGATCTCGTCGGCGAGCTTCTGCGCAGGCGACTTCCTGCCACCCCCGATGGCGAGTTGTCCGCAGGCGGCCCGGATGTCGCGTCCGCGGCTCTTGCGCACCGATACGGTCACGTGATGTTCGGCAAGGATGCGGCCGAACTGATTGATGCGTTCGTCAGACGGGCGCTCAAACGGGATCCCCGCCGCCGGGTTGAGCGGAATCAGATTGACCTTGGCCGGAAGACCCCTCAGCAGCCTCGCCAGTTTTCGCGCTTCAGCGTCCGCATCGTTCACGCCGGCGAGCAGAACGTATTCGAACGTGACACGGTCCCGCTGTTTCAAGGGCAGCCGCCGGCATGCCCCGAGAATGTCGGCGATGCTGTACTTGTAGGCCGCCGGCACCAGCCGGGCGCGCACATCCTCCGAGACCGCGTGCAGCGAGATCGCGAGGTTGGGCATCAGCGGTTCGGCCGCCAGCCGGTCAATCGCCGGCACGAGCCCGACCGTCGATAGCGTGATCCGGCGCGGCGGCACCGCACATCCCTTCCTGTCACAGAGAATCCGCAGCGCGGCCATCGTGTGATCGTAGTTGTGAAGCGGCTCGCCCATGCCCATCAAGACAATGTTGAACGCCTTGCCCCGCAGGGCGCAGGCGGCGGATAACACGCGTACCTGTCCAACGATTTCACCTGGCGTCAGATTGCGCACCAGTCCCATGGTCGCCGTCAGGCAGAAGGCGCATCCCATTGCGCAGCCCACCTGCGTCGATACGCAGAATGTCTGCGAGCGGGTGTCAGGAATGTAGACGGATTCGATGTGGCGCTGATCACGCAACGCAAGCAGAAACTTCTCGGTGCCGTCTTCGGAGGCATCGCGCCTGGCGATCGCGGGCGTCGAGATGTGAAAGTGCTCCACCAACGTGCGGCGGACTTGCTGAGACAAGTTCGTCATCGACGCGAAATCGCTGACGCCGCGCTGATAGATCCAGTGGAAAAGCTGGCCAGCCCGGTACGATTCGACACCCAGATCGCGAAGGGCCGATTCGATCTCGGCGCGCGTCAGGTCCGTGAGTTCGATGGTGGGCATGCTCACTGCCTTTTTCGTTGCCGCGGCTTTGTCGGCCATGGTATCATCGTTCGTGTCAGATGGCTGCAAGTGATTGGTAATAAACAGCTTGTCGCCTCCGTTTAACGCGCCACTCCAGCCGTAATATTGCACATGGTTGTTCGCGATACGCTCGACAACGGTCTCCGTCTCTTGACGGAGTCGATTCCATACGTCCGGTCGGTGAGTTTCGGCGTCTGGTTGACAAGAGGGTCGCGACAGGAGGGGCCGGCATGGCCGGGCATCGCCCACTTCGTCGAGCACATGCTCTTCAAAGGGTCGGAGACCCGATCGGCCGAGGCCATCGCGCAGGCGGCCGACTCGATTGGCGGCCAGATGGACGCGTCAACCGGCAAGGAGAACGCCAACTACTCGATCAAGGTGCTGGACGAGCAGCTGCCGGTGGCGGTCGACATTCTGTCGGATGTGGTGCTGCACCCGAGATTTGCCGATGATGACGTGCAACGCGAAAAGAACGTCATCGTTGAAGAGATCAAGATGGTCGAGGACACGCCCGACGATCTGGTCCACGAACTCTTCCTGCAGCAGTTCTGGACCGGTCATCCTCTCAGCCTGCCGATCCTCGGCACGCGGGCGAGCATTGAAGCGCTGACGACGAGGGCCCTGCGCGACTATTTTGCTGCGACGTACACCTCGGACAATCTGATTATTGCCGCGGCCGGCAATCTCGAACATGCGCGGGTGCGCGAACTGGTGGAGAAGGCGTTTGGCGCGACGCGGCCTGGCCGCCCTCACGTGGATGACGGGCCGCCCACCGACACGGCGCTGGTCATCATCCGCAACAAGGATCTTGAGCAGAGTCACATCTGCCTGGGGGCGAGCGCGTACCCGCAGGATCACCCCGAGCGGTACGCTGCCCTCGTGCTCAACACGGTGATGGGCGGATCGATGAGTTCCCGGCTGTTTCAGAATGTTCGGGAGAAGCGAGGCCTGGCCTACTCGGTTGGCAGCGGCCTCAGTGCCTTCCGCGACGCGGGCCTGCTCAGCATCTACGCCGGCTGCTCGAACGACCGGGTCGGCGAGGTGATTAGCGTCATCATGAATGAGCTGCGCCAGCTGGCGACGCTGCCGATTGCCGCCACCGAGCTGCAGCGCGCGAAGGACAACGTGAAAGGCGGCCTGCTGCTCGGGCTCGAGAGCACGTGGCATCGGGCGGCGTACCTGGCCCGGCAGGAAATGTACTTCGACCGGATGTTCACGATTGACGAAACCATCGCCGGGATCACGGCCGTCACCATCGAGGACGTCGCCCGTGTCGCACGTGAACTGTTGGCGCGGGCGCCGCTGTCGGTGGCCGTGCTTGGCGCGGTCGAGGGCTTGAGCCTTGTCCAGGATCAACTGCGAGTGGTCTCATGATTGCCCGTTACACGCACCCCGAAATGGGGCGGATCTGGAGTGACGAACACCGGTACCGGACCTGGCTTCGGGTCGAGATAGCCGCGGCCGCGGCGATGGCCGAATCCGGCATCATTCCCGCCGAAGCCGCCCGCGCAATTCGCGAACGGGGCGCCTTCGACGTGGCCCGCATTGATGCCATCGAGGCGGTGACCAGGCACGACATCATCGCGTTTACGACGGCGGTGGCCGAACACGTGGGGCCGGAGGCGCGATGGCTGCATTTCGGACTGACCTCGTCCGACGTGCTCGATACGGCGCTCGCGCTGCAGCTCCAGGACGCCTGCGACCTGACGCTTGCCCGGATGACGGCGCTGCGCGCCGCGGTCAAGGCCCGGGCGATGGAACACCGGCGTACGCCCATCATCGGCCGCACGCATGGGGTGCATGCGGAGCCGACGACGTTCGGGCTGAAACTGGCGATCTGGTACGCGGAGCTTGGGCGAGATGTGGCGCGGATCCAGCGGGCCCGCGAGATCGTGTCGGTCGGCAAGATGTCAGGGGCCGTCGGGACCTACGCCCACCTTGAACCGGCCATCGAGCGGCTGGCGTGTGCCGCGCTTGGCCTTCAGCCCGCGCCCGTCTCCTCGCAGGTCATCCAGCGCGACCGGCATGCCGAGCTGATGTCGGCGCTCGCCATCACGGCGGCGTCGCTCGAAAAGTTCGCGCTGGAGATCCGCGGCCTGCAGAAGACCGAGATCGGCGAGGTCGAAGAGCCGTTTGATCGGGGTCAGAAGGGCTCGTCGGCCATGCCCCACAAGCGCAATCCCATCGGCTGCGAACAGATCGTGGGACTGGCCCGTGTCCTGCGCGGCAATCTGGTCGCCTCGATGGAGAACATCGCGCTCTGGCACGAGCGGGACATCTCGCACTCGTCGGTCGAGCGGATCATCCTGCCCGATAGTTTCATCGCGCTCGATCACATGCTGCGGCGATTGACGCGCATCGTCTCCGACATGGTCGTGTACCCCGAGCGCATGATGCGCAATCTGGAGCTGTCGCGCGGCGTGGTGTTCTCCGGCGCGGTGCTGCTGGCCCTGGCCAGTCATGGCGTGCCCCGCGAGCAGGCGTACGAATGGGTGCAGCGCAATGCCATGCGATCGTTCGACGAACATCGTGATTTCCGTGACCTGCTCAAGCACGACGCCGACGTGACCTCTGCCATCAGCGCCGACGAACTGGATCGCCTCTTCGATCTGAAGCACCAATTGCGGCATGTCGACGAGGTGTTCCACCGCGTGTTCGACGAAGAACGCACGTAGATGCTCGACAAGTTCAAAGACGAGTGCGGCGTATTTGGCGTCTTCGGCCACCCGGAGGCTGCCAAACTCGCGTACCTGGGCTTGTACGCCCTCCAGCATCGCGGGCAGGAGAGCGGAGGGATTGTTGCCTGCGACGAGGTCAAGTTACGCGCAGAGCGGGGCATGGGACACGTCGCCGACATCTTCGGCGGCGATGTGCTGGCGAAGCTCGTTGGCTCAAACGCGATCGGGCACGTGCGGTATTCGACCGCCGGCGAGAGCGGCCTCGCCAACGCGCAGCCGCTGCTGATCGAGTGTGTGCACGGCCAGATCGCCGTGTGCCACAACGGCAACCTCGTCAATCAGCGCGAACTGCGGGACGAACTGAGCAGGCAGGGCGCCATCTTCCAGACGTCGAGCGACACCGAGGTCTTCCTGCATCTGTACGCGCGATCGAAAGTGCGAGACGTCGAGCAGGCGCTTGTCGACACCGTGACGCAGGTGCAAGGCGCGTTTTCCCTGCTCTTCCTGACCAGGGATCGGCTCGTGGCCGTCCGTGACCCGCACGGATTCCGCCCGCTGGCGCTCGGTCAACTGGACGGCGCCTGGGTCGTGTGTTCAGAGACGTGCGCGATGGACCTGATCGGCGCCACCTACGTGCGCGACGTCGACCCCGGCGAAGTGCTTCTGATCGGGCCAGAGGGCCTGAAGTCGATCCGGCCGTTTCCCCCGGCGCAGGCCTGCCACTGCATCTTCGAGCACGTGTATTTCGCGAGGCCAGACAGCCTCGTGTTCGGCAGAAGCGTGAACGAGGTCCGCACCAATCTGGGGCGATTCCTGGCCCGCGAATCAGCCGTGCCGGCTGACGTCGTCGTGCCGGTGCCGGATTCGGGCGTGTGCGCCGCCGTCGGCTACTCCGAGGTGTCTGGCGTGCCGTTGCAGTTCGGACTCATCCGGAATCACTATGTCGGCCGCACGTTCATCGAGCCCCGCCAGTCCATCCGCCACTTCGGCGTCAAGGTCAAGCTGAACCCGGTGCGCAGCATCCTGCAGGGGCGGCGCGTCGTGCTGATAGACGATTCGATCGTGCGCGGGACGACGAGCCGGAAGATCGTGAAGATGATCAAGGCGGCCGGGGCGACCGAAGTGCACGTGCGGATTAGTTGTCCGCCGACCATCTCGCCGTGTTTCTACGGCATCGACACGCCGAGACGCAACGATCTGATTGCCGCCACCCATACGATCGAGGAAGTGCGGAAGTACATCGAAGCCGATACCCTGCAGTACTTGAGCCGCGAGGGATTGCTCCAATCGGTCAACTCGGATCGCGATCGGTACTGCACGTCCTGCTACACCGGTGTCTACCCGGTGCCGTTCCCGCGCGAGGAGGCGGTGTACCTGCAGTTGCCGCTCGCCCTGGACACGCGGGCGCAGATTGATCGGTGATGGACTACAAGCAATCTGGCGTTGATATCGACGCGGGGAACGAGACCGTCCGGCGCATCAAGGGACTGGCGCGGAGCACGTTTACGCCGGGGGTCCTGTCGTCGATTGGATCGTTCGGTGGGTTGTTCAGGCTCGGCGCCGACTACCGCGATCCCGTGCTCGTCTCGAGCGCCGATGGGGTCGGCACCAAGCTGAAGGTCGCGTTCCTGACTGGACGCCACGGTACGGTCGGGCAGGATCTCGTCAATCACTGCGTCAACGACATCCTGGTGCAGGGCGCCGTGCCGCTGTTCTTTCTCGACTACCTCGCCACCGGCAAATTGTCGCCGGAGGTTGCCGGCCAGATCGTGGAGGGCGTCGCGACGGCGTGCCGGGAGAACGGGTGCGCGCTAATCGGCGGCGAGACCGCCGAGATGCCGGGGTTTTACGCATCCGGCGAGTACGACATGGCCGGCTTCATTGTCGGTGTTGTCGAGCACGACCGCGTCATCACCGGAGCGGCGCTGCGTGCTGGTGATGTGCTCATCGGCCTGCGTTCGTCGGGCCTTCACACCAATGGGTACTCGCTGGCTCGCGCGATTGTGTTCGACCGCCTCGGCTTGACCGTTGACGCAGAGGTCGACGAACTCGGGTGCACGATTGGCGAGGAACTCCTCCGAATCCATCGATCGTACTTGCCTGTGATGCGGCCGCTGCTCGACGCTGGCCTCGTCAAGAGCCTGGCGCACATCACCGGCGGCGGGATCACCGAGAACCTCCCGCGCATTCTCCCGCCTGGCGTGGCGGCGCTCATCGACAAATCAACCTGGACTCCCAACGCCGTCTTCCGCTTTCTGCAGCGGTCTGGCGGCGTGCCGGACGCCGACATGTACCGCGCCTTCAACATGGGGCTAGGAATGATTGTCGGCTGCGCGCTCGATGACGAAAATCGGGTGCTCACGATGCTGCATTCAGCCGGCGAGTCTCGCGCCGTCGTCGTCGGAAAGATCGTGGCCGGCGAGCCAGGTGTGGTGTACGGAAGCCTGACGTGAACCGCAACATCGGCGTGCTGATTTCTGGCCGCGGGTCGAATCTCCAGGCCATCATCGAGGCCACGCGGGACGGACGCCTCGACGCGCGCATCGCGCTGGTCGTCTCGAACCGGACGGATGCCGGCGGTTTGCGGCGAGCGCAGGACGCTGGCATCGAGACACTGGTCCGCGATCACAAGACGTACGTCTCCCGCGAGGCCTTCGAGCAGGCACTGGTCGACGATCTGCGCGCCCGCGATGTCAGCCTCGTCTGTCTGGCCGGCTTTATGCGCCTGCTCGGGGCAACGTTTGTCAATGCGTTTCCGGACCGCATCCTCAACATCCATCCCGCGCTGCTGCCGGCGTTTCCGGGCCTGCACGCGCAGCGCCAGGCCATTGAGCATGGCGCCAGGATCTCGGGCGCTACGGTCCACTTTGTAGACACTAATCTTGACGCCGGCCCAATCATCCTGCAGGCGGCCGTCCCAGTTTTCGACGCCGACACCGAGGACACGCTCTCGTCACGGATCCTCGAGCAGGAGCACCGCATCTACCCCGAGGCCATCCAGAAGATTCTCGATGGCCGCTGGACCATCCGGGGCCGCCGAGTCGTGTTTGGCGATCGCGCCTGAACGGGCCGACACGGGGGTCGGCCCCTACAGCAGACTGTTATCTCCACAATTCGTCTGGGTAGGGCCTGCGCGGGAGGACGGATTCCCGAAGCGGCCCCTCGAACCGAGCCGACAGCGTCAGGCACGCAAAATGCGCCGATAGGGCCAAGGACAGGCTGCGCGAATAGCGCAAACGTCAGGCCGGTCACGAGCCCCGGTAGGCGCGTTTTGCCGGCCCTTCGACAAGCTCAGGACCGCCCCGAGCCGCGTCGAGGGGCGGCGAGCGTGAGCGGGGACGCGGAGGGAACCGTACTCCCGCGTTCTCGCCGAAGACCACCTGGGCCGCTTCGGGATTTCGTCCTCCCGCCGTGACGAGGGCCGCTTCGGGAACCGTCCTCCCGCCTTGGACGATGGACCAGTCCGCGAATCCCGAACCCCGAACCCCGAATCCCGACCCCGGATATAGTAGACAGCTGGAGTGTGTGCCGATGGCAAGTGATGCGTTCAGCGAGCTTGAGTGGCGGGGATTGGTCGCCGAATCGACGGAGGGGCTGCGCGACGTACTTTCGCGCGAGAAGGTGACGCTCTATATCGGGTTCGATCCCACCGCGGCCAGTCTGCACGTCGGGTCGCTGTTGCCGATGATGGCGCTGGCCCGCATGCAGCGGTGTGGGCACAGTCCGATTGCGATCGTGGGCGGCGGCACCGGGATGATCGGCGACCCGAGCGGCAAGACCGCCGAGCGCCAGTTGCTCTGCATCGAGCAGATTGACGCCAATCTCGAAGGCATTCGAGCGCAACTGTCGAAGGTGCTCGACTTCGACGCCCCATCGAATCCCGCCCGCATCGTGAACAACGCCGACTGGCTTCGGAAGCTGGACTTGCTCGGGTTTCTGCGCGACATCGGGAAGTACTTCACGATCAACTACATGCTCGCGAAAGAGTCGGTCAAGCGCCGCCTCGAGTCCGAGGACGGGATTTCGTACACCGAGTTCAGCTACCTGATGCTGCAGTCGTACGACTTCCTGGAATTGTTCGACCGTTACACGTGCACGCTGCAGATGGGCGGCACTGACCAGTGGGGGAACATCACGGCCGGGTGCGACTTGATTCGGCGGCTGCGCGGTGCCAAGGCCCACGGCCTCGTGATGCCGCTGGTGACGACGGCGACCGGCGTGAAGTTCGGGAAGACAGAGGCCGGCGCCGTGTGGCTCGATCCGGCGTTGACGTCACCCTTCCGGTTCTACCAGTTCTGGCTCAACACCGACGATCGCGATGTCGTGAAGTACCTGAAGTTCTTCACGTTCCTCGGGCGCGACGAGATTGAAACGCTCGAAGCGGCGCAGGCGGCGGCGCCCGAGAAGCGGGAAGCCCAGCGGGCGCTGGCCCGCGAGGTGACGCGGATCCTGCACGGCCAGGACGCGGTGGACCGGGCCGAGCAGGCGTCCGGGCTGCTGTTTGGAGAGCGCATCAGTGAGCTCGACGTCGACGACATCATCGCCGTGTTCGACGATGTGCCGTCGACCGAGCTGGACGCGGCCAGTTTCGGTGGCGACGGGATGGCGATTGCCGATCTTCTGGTGGTGACGAAGCTGGCGGCGTCCAAGGGTGAGGCGATGCGCCTGGTGAAGGGCGGCGGCGTCTACGTGAACAACCGGCGTGTCGGCGACGAGCGGACCAGATTCGCGGCGGGGCAGGCGATTGCGGGCCGCGTATTCGTCGTTCGCAAGGGGGCCCGGCAGTACCATCTGGTTCGAATTGGTACGACGGACTGACGCTCTCGGTGAAGGTCCGAACGGGCTGCCGATTCGAGACCGTTAAGGTGTTGGCGGCGGTTGGCCGATACCTCTTTTCTGGGGCCGGGCGGTTTGACTTCTCGGGCCCGTTTGGCTACTATCAAAAGTCCGCCGGTCAGTAATTTCGCTGACTGTGTTTCCCGCGCCCGAGAGGGCGCCATGGCAGCCCGGGAACGTCCAGGGCGGCCAGCCACCCCAGGCACCGATGTGATCAGGCTCTGCATTAGGCTTGACGCCTCGGCGGCCCGAACGAAAATGAGGGGTTGACAAGACCGGCGGGCGATAGTAGTATTGGAAGGTTCCCCCAAACGAGACCGGAAACGGGATCGGCGGGGGGGGGACGGCGTCGGTTCTTTGAAAACTAGATAGTGCGCGAAGATACAAACCTGAGAGTATCAGCCGGGTCGGGACCGCGCGGCCTTCGGGCCGTGCAAGCCGATCCACAACTGATAGTTAAGAGAACAACGCCAGAGCTAATCAACTTTGGTTAGAGTCTCGCTGGCGACCCGCAAGGGGAGCTGGCAAACGCTTTAACATGAGAGTTTGATCCTGGCTCAGAATCAACGCTGGCGGCGTGCCTAACACATGCAAGTCGAACGCGAAAGGGGCTTCGGCCCTGAGTAGAGTGGCAGACGGGTGAGTAACGCGTGGGTGACCTACCCTCGAGCG